>CAWUMN010000060.1:0-8294 GCA_963923595.1 uncultured bacterium | reverse complement strand
TGATGAGATGGCGAACCGCCTGCGCGCCCAGAGCCTTGAAAGTAAACGCAAGGACGCCGAGATAGAGTCGCTTCTTCTGTCCATGCTCACCCGTCCGGCCCTGGAGCGTTTCCGGCAGGGCGGGGGACGCAACATCGACCAAATTCAGCAGCTCACCCTCGTCGCGATGCGCATCGAGGGCATCGATGCCGCCATCCAATCGGATGGTGCCGAGCGAGTGGTCGATGCCCTGAACGACTGGGCGGGGTTGCTCGAGGAAAAAGCCGACCGCTCCGAGATCGAGCGCGTGAACTGCTTTGGCGACCGCTACCTCTACGCCTGCGGGCTATCCCGCCCGCAGATTCCCCATGTTCGCCGGGGAGTTGATTTCGCCCGCGAGGCGATGCGCACGTTCCAAGAGACCATGCGCAAAGCCAACCTTGCGCTACGGCTCCGCATCGGTATCGAGTCTGGCGCCGCCACCGCCGCTGTCGTCGGCAAGCGCCTCTTCCATCAGGATGTGTGGGGAGCGACATCGGAGACTGCGTGGAAGCTTGTGGATGCCGCGCCGCCCGGAGTCATCCTCGTTGGGGAAGCCGTTCAATTACGCGTTCGCGATGTGTTTTCTTTCCAGTCAATGAGCCTGCCCGGTCAAGCAGCGCCATCCGCATGGGTTCTTTCGGAAACGGAGGCCTCTCTTCCATGAGCCTGCTGGCTTCTGCTATCGAGACCCCGGCGACCGTGCTCTGGCTCGGTTTCGCTTTCATCATCGGGTTGCCGCTCGTCTTCATCTCCCTCGGCGAGATCATCCACCGACTCCGCCGCGCGGGGAATCCCCTTTCGCGTGTGCTCTGGGTCGTCCGCACCTTCGTGCTGCCCCCGCTCACCGTCTGGCTCATCGCCCAATATTTTTTCGGCGTGGATGCCGACTCTACCGAACTGCGGTTGGTGCAGACAGTCTTCTGGGCCGCCGTGGCGCTGGCCATGCTGATTTTCCTCGGCACGCTCGTTTCCCATGGCAAGCCGACGCGCAACTGGCAGGTCTCGATGCCGAACCTCCTCTTCCAATTCCTGCGAGCCCTGCTGGTCTTCGCCTCACTCACCTACCTCCTCGCCGAGGTTTGGAAGATCGATGTGCAGCAGATCATGGGAACGCTCGGCATCGGTTCGCTGGTCATCGCCCTGGCGTTGCAGGACACGCTCAGCAACCTCGTTTCCGGGTTTCTGTTAATCATTGAGAGCCCCTTCAAGGTTGGCGACTGGATCAAGGTCGGCGACACCGAGGGCGAGGTTGTGGAAATCAATTGGCGCGCTGTCCGGATTAAAACGATCGACCGCGACATCGTCGTTATCCCGAATGGAAACCTCGGAAAGGAATCGATCATCAACTATGTGCTCGGCGATCCGCTCCATGCCGTTCGCCTCACACTCCCGCTTTCCGCAGCCGACCATCCAAACCTCGTCCGCCGCACGCTCATGGATGTTGCCCTCTCGATTGATGGAATCCTCGCCGATCCCGAGCCGGAGGTGGACCCCCAGGAATTCCGCAATTCCTCGATCCTCTACGAGGTCCGATTTTTCATCACGGAATACCACATGACCGAGCAGATTTCGGACGAGTTTCTCGCGCGGGCCTACTACGCCCTACGCCGCGCTGGAATTTCCTATCCCTTTCCCGACCGTGTGGAGTGGCGTCAGGAGCCATCTTCATCTATTCCTCCGGAGCCTCCCCTCCTCGAGGCGCTCCAAGCCCAGCCCCTCTTCGCTCATCTCGACCCATCCTCCCTCCGCAGCCTCTCTGGCGAGACCCGCGCCGAAATTTTTGGCAACGGGGAATCCATCGTCCGCACCGGCCACTGTGACCCCGCTTTCTACATCATCCTTCGTGGCCAGGTCGCCTTGGCCAACGGCGCCGGCTCTATCATCGCCACGCTTGGCGAGGGGGATTTCCTCGGCGAAATGGTTTTACTCGCCGGTGAAAAAAGCCCCGTTACGGCATCTGTCGTCGAAACCACGACCGTCCTCCGCATCGAGTCTCCGGCCATCAATGCCCTCGTTCAAAAGCTCCCCCGCTTCGCCCTCGAGATCAGCCAATTCATCGACGAACGCCGCAAACTTATCCGCGCGGGCGGGGCTTGATTACTTGTTGGCAGAGATGCCGGGCCATTGTCTTTGCCAGTTCTTGGCGAAGGGGCTGTTTTGAGCGGGGAAGTGAGGCGGACGACGATCTGCGCGTGGTTACACCAATGTCTAACGGAGCGTTTCCCCTTTGGTTTCGTCCATGAACAAAGCCACGAAGAAAGTCGTGAGGGCCGAAACCAGGACCAAGGAGGCGGGCGCGATTTCGCTGCCCGAAAATTGAACAAGTGCCGTTGCGATCAGCGGTGTCGCTCCACCAAAAATGCCAGCCGCCGCGTTGTAGGCGATGCCCAGTCCGCTGGCGCGAAGGCTGGCGGGGAATTGCTCGGCAAGCCACACTTGGTAAGGCGCGAAGCCCATCGCGATAAAAAAACCAAAAATCCCGAGCCCCCAAAAATCCACCGTTGTCCCTCCCTTTTCCAACATGAGAAACAAAGGAAATGAGAAGGCCGCAAACGCCAAGGAGGACCCAAGGACCATTTTTCTACGGCCAAAACGATCGGCCAGATAACCTCCAAGCGGAGTGAAAAAAATCATCACCGCCACGGTCAGGGTTTGCATCTGGAGAGCGGTTTTCTGGTCAACAAGACGGCCGCTAACAAGGAAGGAGGAAAGGAAAACAGCCGATATGTAAAATGCCACCGTGACACCCCAGCCCAGAAAGGTTCCCCGCAAAAGGAGTCCAGGATGTCGTCGAACGACGCGCACGAATGGAGCGGGCTGGTTTTCGAATTCTTCGATCGGAGGATCGGCAGGCAGCACGCGGCGCAACACGGCGATCACGATGCCCATCGGGAGGGATAGTAAAAATGGAATGCGCCACGCCCAGTCGAGGATTTGATCAACGGTGTAAACAGAGAAAAGGAGATTGCCAGTCGCGGAGCCGAGAAGAATCCCGGTCGTTGCACTCAGGCAGGCAAAAGCACCCTGAAAAGCCCGGTGCTTCTCCGGCGCATGCTCGACCAGATAGGAAAGGGAAGTCGTGAACTCCCCGCCGACTGAAAGACCCTGCAACAAACGAAAAATCGTGAAAAGCACGGGAGCCGTAACTCCTATCGACGCGTAGGTCGGCAAGCATCCGACAAGAAATGTGGCCACGGCCATGATGACGGCCGAAAGCAAAAGCGCACGCCGTCGCCCGAACCGGTCGCCAATGTGTCCAAAGATTGTTCCACCCGCCAAGCGGGCAATGTATCCAGCCGCAAAAACCCCGTAAACCGAGAGCAATCCGACAAAGCCATGCTCATCCGGAAAAAACAACTTCCCGAGCATGGCAGCCAGAACGCCGTAGAGGCCAAAGTCATACCACTCGATCAGATTTCCTGACATGCCGGCGATAACCGCCAGTGGACGCAATTTGGTCTTGGTCATACCCGCAGGCGACGCGCTTCCATCAATGAGTTTTCAAGCCAATCCCGACGGCTATCAGCGGTCAAACAACCTGCGAAATCAAAAGCAGGAAAAGTGAAAAACCAAATTCAATTTTATGGATGGGGATAACTTAAAATTGATTGAGGCTGCTTGAATTTATCGACTTCACCCGCGCTTCATGCGGCGGAGGAGGGCGTCGGCCATGTCGGCGGGGGTGGCGGCGACTTCGATGCCGGCGGCTTTCAGGGCTTCGATTTTGCCTTGGGCGGTGCCTTTGCCTCCGCTGACGATCGCTCCGGCGTGGCCCATGCGGCGTCCGGGAGGTGCGGTGGCTCCGGCGATGAAGGCGGCGACAGGCTTTTTGCAGTTTTTTCCGATCCACTCGGCGGCTTCCTCTTCGGCGGATCCGCCGATTTCCCCGATCATGATGAACGCTTCGGTGTTCGGGTCGTCGTTGAACATTTTCACGACATCGAGGTGCGAGGTGCCGTTGATGGGGTCGCCGCCGATGCCGACGCAGGTGGACTGGCCGTGGCCGCGGCTGGAAAGTTGCCAGACGGCTTCGTAGGTGAGGGTGCCGGAGCGGGAGACGACGCCGACCTTGCCGGGATTGTGGATGTAGCCTGGCATGATGCCGATCTTGCAGGCGCCGGGAGTGATGATGCCGGGGCAGTTCGGGCCGATGAGGCGGGAGCGGCTTTTTTGAAGAGCGGCTTTGACCTTCATCATGTCGATGACGGGGATGCCTTCGGTGATGCAGACGACGAGTTCGATTCCGGCGTCGATGGCTTCGAGGATCGAGTCGGCCGCGCCGGCAGGCGGCACGAAGATCATGGTGGCGTTGCAACCGGTCTGGGCGCGGGCCTCCATGACGGTGTCGAAAACGGGGACCTTGCCTTCGAAGGTCTCTCCGCCGCGGCCGGGGGTGACCCCGGCGACGACATTGGTGCCGTATTCCATGCAGGATTTGGCATGGAAGCCACCGGATTTTCCTGTGATGCCCTGCACGAGCAGGCGGGTATTTTTATCAACGAGAATGGACATGGCGTGAAGTGGGTTTAGGCGGCTGCGGCGACGACTTTCTTGGCGGCGTCGGCGATATCGGTGGCGGTGGTGAGTTCGAGCCCGGACTCGGCGAGGAGCTTGCGGCCGGCATCGACATTGGTGCCTTCGAGGCGGACGACAAGGGGGACGGGGAGGTTGACGGCTTTCGAGGCGTTGATGATGCCTTGCGCGATGATGTCGCACTTCATGATGCCGCCAAAAATATTCACGAGGATCGCTTTCACATTTTTGTCGGAGATCAGGATTTTGAATGCCTCGGTGACTTGCTGTTCGTTGGCTCCGCCGCCGACATCAAGGAAGTTCGCGGGTTCGCCGCCGCAGTGTTTGATGATATCCATCGTGGCCATGGCGAGGCCGGCGCCGTTGACGAGGCAGGCGATGTTTCCGTCGAGGCCGATGTAGTTGAGGTTCGACTTGGAGGCCTCGACTTCGCGCGGATCCTCCTCGGCGGTGTCGCGGTAGGCGAGGATGTCGGGGTGGCGGAAGAGGGCGTTGTCATCGAAGTTAAACTTCGCATCGAGCGCGCGGATGTCGCCGGATTTGGTGATGACGAGCGGGTTGACCTCCACCATCGAGCAATCGCAGGCGATGAAGAGGCGGTAGAGATTTTCAAACAAAGCGCAGGCCGGCTTGAGGAGCGTGGCGGGAATGCCGAGGAGCTTCGCGAGCTTGCGGCTCTGGTAGGGTTGGAGGCCGAGGAGCGGGTCGATCGCGATGTGGTGGATTTTCTCGGGGGTCTTTTCGGCGACGGCTTCGATGTCCATGCCGCCCTCGGTGCTGGCGACGACAACGGGAGCCGAAGTCGCGCGGTCGATGAGCATCGCGATGTAGAGTTCCTTCTCGATTTCGACGGACTCGGCGACGAGGACCTTGCGAACCAGGCGACCATCCGCGCCGGTCTGGTGGGTGACGAGTGTCTGGCCGAGCATTTTCGAGGCGAGGTCGCGGGCTTCGGCGGGGGTTTTGCAAAGATGGACGCCGCCCTTGAAGCCGTTTTTGAACGAACCCTTGCCGCGTCCGCCGGCGTGGACCTGGGCTTTAACGACGAGGTCTTTTCCGGCGAGCGAGGTGGCGATTTTTTCGGCTTCCTCGGGCGTGGAGGCAACGCCGCCTGAGCTGTTGGCGACGCCATATTTATCGAGGAGTTCTTTGGCTTGGTATTCGTGGATGTTCATCAGGTGGTGGAAAAGAGCGGCTATATAGCGGGGGCTTTGGACGAGTGGCAATCACTCATTCGGAAAAATGGTTTGGCGGTTCGGGTGATACCGGAATGGTCGTTGCGAAATGGGTGGCGCGATTAGGCAAAAGAATAGCGCAGCCCGGTAGCGGGAAATGACTTTTGGAAAATCCGGTCATCCAGAATCGGCGACCGGGCAAAGTTTGAAAAGGAGGGGCGGTGTGTCTGACTCGGTAATCCAAGAAATCACAACGCCCCATCCCATGGCGCTCGAAGCGCCGGACTACGACTTGTAGCGCAACCGCTTTTTGTGGCGGTTTTCTTTCATGCGCTTGCGGCGTTTGTGTTTCGCGATTTTCGACTTTCTCTTCTTTTTAATGGAACCCATGGATTTTCGGATCTGCAGTGGAAACTAGTGAACTAGTAGACAACTTTGTTGAGTGGATACTCGATGATCCCTTCCGCACCGAGAGTTTTCAGGCTCGGGATCATCTCGCGGACGATTTTCTCTTCGATCACCGTTTCGATGGCGACCCATCCGGGTTGGGCCAAAGGCGAAACGGTAGGATTCCGGAGAGCGGGCAGGGCCTCAAGCAATTTTTTCAAATTCGACTCGGGCATATTCATTTTGAGGCCGACGAGATCGCGGGCGGCGAGGGCTCCGCGGAGCAAAAGCGAGAGGCGTTCGATCTTGTCGCGCTTCCAGTCGTCGCTCCATGCGGAGTGGTTCGAGTAGAGCGCGGGGTAGGACTCCATGAGCGTGTCAACGATGCGGAGCTTGTTCGCGCGGAGCGAGGATCCGGTCTCGGTGATGTCCACAATGGCATCGACCAGATCTGGAACCTTGACCTCGGTGGCACCCCAGGAAAATTCGACCTCGGCGTTGACTCCGGCCTTTTCAAAAAACTGTTTGGTGATGCCGACAGCCTCGGTCGCGACGCGTTTGCCCTCGAGGTCGCGTGTGGTTTTGATCGGGGAATTTTCCGGCACTACGAGGACCCAGCGGGTGGGGTTCGAGCTGGCTTTGCTGTAGGGGAGTTTGACGACTTCGCGGATGTCGGAGGCGTTTTCCTGCACCCAGTCGTAGCCGGTGATGCCGCAATCGAGGTAGCCGTGCTCGATGTAGCGGCTGATCTCCTGCGCGCGGAGGAGACGGATGCGAAGCTCGGGATCGTCCACAGAAGGGCGATAGGAGCGGCTCGAACCGGAAATGGCGTAGCCCGCCTTGGCGAAAAGGGCGATGGTCGGTTCCATGAGGCTTCCGGAGGGAAGGCCGATGGTGAGAGTTTTCGATTCCATGTGAGCGCGGGACTCTAATCAAAAGTGCCGGAGCGTCGGCATAAAAAAATCTACCGGCGTCTGCGGCGGAAATTTCCACCCCGTCGGAAGCCGGGCCGACCATCCATGCGAGGTTCAGTCTTTGGCGGTTTTGGGGCTGTTTCCAATTCGCCGTTCGTCGGGACTTGGAATCCCTGGAGCGTGAGGCGTTCGATCCGTTGGCCGATGAAGCGCTCGATGGCGGCGAGTTTTTTCATGTCCTCGCGGGTCACAAGCGTGAAGGCGTCGCCCGTCTGGTTCGCGCGGCCGGTGCGTCCGATGCGGTGCACATAATCCTCGGGATGCTGGGGGATGTCGTAGTTGATGACATGGCTCACACCCGCGATGTCGATGCCGCGTGCGGCGATGTCGGTGGCGACCATGACCTCGTATTTGCCCGACTTGAAGCCGTTCAGGGCCTCGATCCGCTGGTTCTGGGAGCGGTTCGCGTGGAGGACGGCGACGGAGTGGTTGTTCGTGCGGAGTTTCTTCGCGATCTTGTCCGCGCCGTGCTTGGTGCGGCTGAAGATGATGGCGCTTTGGAAATCGACGGTGTTGAGGAGCGCGAGGAGGAAGTCGAACTTGCGGGTCGGTTCGACCGTGTAGACGCCGTGTTTGACGATCGAGGCGACCGAGCGGGCGGCGCCGATTTCGATGCGCACCGGGTCGCGCAGCGCCCAGTTCGCGAGTTCGGCGATCTCCGGCGGGAGGGTGGCTGAAAAGAAAAGCGTCTGCCGGTTTTTCGGAACCTTCGAAATGATCCGCCGCATCGGGGGCAGGAAACCGACATCGAGCATGCGGTCCACCTCGTCGAGGACGAGGACCTGGATGTCATCGAGCTTGATGGTGCCCTGCTGGAGATGGTCCTCCAAGCGGCCCGGCGTGGCGACGAGGATGTCGACGCCCTCCTTGAGCATGGTCCGCTGGGCGCCGTAGCCGACGCCGCCAAAGACGCAACCGACGCGGAGGTTCGTGAAGCGGGCGAAGTCGCGCATGGCGGTTTCCACCTGCATGGCGAGTTCGCGTGTGGGTTCGAGGACGAGGCAGCGGCAACGGCCGTGCGAGGCGAGTTTTTGGAGGGTCGGAAGGGCGAACGCGGCGGTCTTGCCCGTGCCGGTCTGGGCCGAGGCGATGAGGTCGCGGCCCTCGAGGGCCGGAGGAATCGAGCGGAGTTGGATCGGCGTCGGCTCCGTGTAACCCATGGCCTCGACGCCCTGCAAAAGTGGCTTGGCGATCCCAAGCTTGG
>CAWUMN010000059.1:0-8387 GCA_963923595.1 uncultured bacterium | reverse complement strand
CTGCCGAAGGGGCGCGTCCGCTTTTACCGTGCCAATGGTGAGCAGTTGGAGTTCACCGGCGAAAACGAGATCGACCACACGCCCGGCGACGAGTTGGTGAAAATCCACACCGGGGAGGCATTCGACCTGGTTGGCGAGCGGAGGAGGGTTGATTTTCGGGTCGATAATGCAAACCGCCGCACCGAGGAGACCTTTGAAATCCTGCTTAAGAACCGCAAGAAGGAGCCTGTCACCATTCGAGTGGTCGAGCGCTTGGCCCGCTCGGCGAATTGGCAGGTTTTGAAAAACTCGGATCCCTTCGAGAAGACGCGCGGCGATGAAATCGAGTTCCGCATTCCCGTGAAACCCGGCGAGGAGCGGAAAGTCGTCTACTCGGTGATCTACACTTGGTGACTCAGCGCGGCGCGGCGCCGGGCGAGTTCGAAAAAAGGCGCTGCCATCAGCGTGGTGACGATTGCCATGACGATCATCGCCGAAAACAAACTCGGCGAAATGATTCCCGCCTGGAGGCCGATATTGAGCATGATGAGCTCCATCAACCCCCGGGCGTTCATGAGCGAGGCGATCGTGAGGGAGTCCGCGTGGCTTTCGCGGCAAAGCCTCGCCGCGCCATAGCAGGCCCCCATTTTCCCCAACACAGCGGCTAGGATGATGAGGCCGGTGAAAAGCCAATCGGCCGGTGAGTTCAGGAGCTGGATTTGGGTGTTGAGTCCCGAGTAGGTGAAAAACAGCGGCAGCAGGAAAAGCGTCGTGAGCGGCGTGATTTTATCGATCGCGTAGTCGGCGAGTTTTCCTCGGGGAACGAACACTCCGAGGAAGAACGCTCCGAAAACGGCAAACAGACGGATCTGGTCGGTGAACCACGCTCCCAGGGCAAGACAGATCAACAGCAGGCCGAACCTCTCGAACAATCGCTGCGGGGAGTCATCGCCTTGCCGGAAAAGAAGTGGCACGACTGTTCGACAGACAAGAACATAGGCGCCGGCCCCGAGGAGCGTCCAAAGAACAAGGATGGCATCGCCCTGCACTGCACCGACCACACCGGCCAGAAGAATCCATGCGGCGACATCATCCAGACTGCCCGAGGCGAGGGCCAGGGTTCCGGCCGGGGTTCCTGCGAGGCCGCGCTCCCGAATGATCCTAGCCAGCATCGGGAATGCCGTGACACACATCGCCGCTCCCGTGAAGACCGCCGCCATGGCGGGGGAAATTCCATCCCCGTAGAACCCGCCCGTCTGGTGGAGAGGCAGGGAAAGCAAGGCGCCGAGCGCGAACGGGGCGGCCATCCCGGCAAAGGAAACCGCAAACGCCGAGCCGGCCCTTTTCGAGATCAGGTCGGTGCGAAACTCGAGGCCGACGGTGAACATGTAAAGCGTGAGGCCCATCTGCGCGATTTCGTTCAGAACAGGTTTCGAGGCGGGAGGAAAAATCCACGCTGAAATGCCGGGTGCGAGCAGTCCGAGAAGCGAGGGGCCGAGAAAAACCCCCGCAATCATTTCTCCGATCACAGCCGGTTGACCAACGCGTTTCATAAGAAACGAGCAAGCCTTGCAGGTGATCAAAATCACCGCGATTTGCAGAAACAAGTGGCCTAGTGGAAGCGTATTCATCGGTAGAAGCGGTTTTTTCAATCGCCGCCGGTTGCAAAAATGGCAATCCCGCATCCATCCGGGCTGGATGCCGGAACAGCCTTCGGTCAATCTCGCCGTCGTTTGAACTCCACTCCCACATCGAGCCGGCCGGGTCTGCTGAAATCGCCGATGCGTGCTTTGTTTTTGTCTCTGCTTCTGGGGTGCGGCCTTTGGGCCTGGGCGACGATGCGGTTTGAAACCGAGTTGCTCCCGATCCTGCCGCAAAGCCTGCCGAGCGTTCGAGGTCTCCAGGATTTCAGCCGACTCGCTCTCGGGGAGGACGAGGTCTATGTCGTGCCGAACCCCGCGCTGCCACCCCAGCGGCGCGAGCATTTGCTGAAAAAACTCCAACCGGCTTTGAGTGGAGTGGAGGGCGTCGCCAAGGTTGGAATTCCCTCCGGGGAATGGGTTGAAAACGCGGGCGTTCTCGCGGCTTGGATTTTGTTCAACGCGCCGCCGGAGACTTTTCGTCAGGTTCAACAGGCATTGTCGTCAGAGTCGGTCTCGAAACGGCTTGCGGAAATCCCCGAAAAACTCGCCGGCGCGGTGGACCCCGTCGAAGTCGAAACCCTCCGCCTCGATCCGTTGGGACTGCTCGAGGTTTTGGAATCCCGCAGCGTTCCGACATCAGCCATGCCGCGCCCGGAATTCCTCGTGGTGTCACCCCAATCCCCGCTTCGCGATACGGCGTTGGACACACGCTTTGTCGATGCCTTGCAGGCGAAGCTTCTGGAAACCCTTTCCGTTGAGGAACGCGATCAGGTGCTTCTGACCGGAGCGCCTGTCTTCAACACCGAAATCTCGCGCCGGATGCGAGGGGATATTTTGTTCATGGTGGGCATCGCGGGGGTGCTCTTGAGTGGTAGTTTTTATCTCTTCTACCGAACCCTGCGTCCGCTCGGGTGGATCTTGTTTTTTCAAATCCTCGCCATGCTCGCCGGTCTCGTCGCCGCCCGGGTGTTTTTCGGCGGCTTGAATGTCATCAGCATGGGCTTCGCCTCGATCCTGCTCGGGGTGGGGATGGATTATTGCATTCTGGTCTACCACCACTTCGCCTCGCCCGACCGCGACAATCCCGGCACCTGGCACACGCTCCGGCGGGGGATTTGGTTCAGCGCGCTGGTCACGGCCTCGGCGTTTTTCGTGTTGTATTTTTCCTCGTTTCCGGGGCTTCGGCAGTTGGCGGTGTTGGTGGGATTCGGGTTGTTGATGACCGCGCTGCTGGCGACTTGGCTTCTTCCCGTTGTTTTGCAGGCGAAGCTCCCGACGGCGCCCGAAAGGGTTTTTCTCGCAAGCCGGAGTTCCGCTTCTTGGATTCTGCGGAGGCGCGGTTTGTTGATCGCCCTGGTCCTGATGGGTGTGGCGGTGCTCGTGCTGGCACGGCCCTGGGCGAGGGGCGCTCAATTTTACGATCCATCGATGGAAAGTTTGCGTCCCACCGGCAGTCGCGCGTTTGAGGGCCAGGAGTGGTTGATGCAGCTCGATCCCTCGGCCTCCGATGCCATCTACATCCTTCGGGCTTCGAGCCACGACGAAATCCGAAACGCCATGCCCGCTCTGGCGGAAGCCGCCAAGCCGGATCAGCCCGCCAAGCCCGGGTGGTCGGTCCCTTCGGAATCGAACCAGTCCAGGAATCTGGAGCTTTGGAATGATCAGACCCGGTTGAGACTCGAGGTTCTGTTTTCCGATTCCGGCTACGGCCCTGAGTGGTCCGGGAACACGCTCCGCATGGTCGAGGCTCTCGATGCCGCAAAGCGTGGCGATGCAAAGGCGTTTGCGCCAGTCGAGCGGTTGATGCGCGGCATGGCCGGCAAGGATGAGCAGGGAGCCTTTGCCTTGGTTCGTCTGCCCGGCCTGTCTGAAAAACCGGTGCCCGAGGGCGGTTGGCCTGCATCTCTCGACCAACTCGAAATCCTCCCGGTGAGTTGGGTGACTCTTGCGCGGGAGGTGACGGAGACGGCGGGAAAGGATTTTGTTAGGCTGGGCCTCGGGATGTTTCTAGCCATCGTGATCTTGTGCGCTTTTGCCCAGCGCTCGCTGGCTTTGCTTGGCCTGAACCTCTTTGCCCTCGCCTTGGCGTTTTCCCTATTTTTGGGGCTGCTGCTCATCTCCGGGGTCGCGCTCACGCCCTTGTCTCTCATCAGTATTCCCCTCCTGATTGGCCTCGCGATCGATTACAGCCTCCACATTTTAATGGGTCTCGAGCACGAGCACGGGGACCTTTTGAAAACCTACGATCACCTTGCTGCTCCGGTTTTGCTGACAGGTTTGAGCGCCTCGATCGGTTTCGGCGTCCCGATGCTCACGAGCCAGCCGGCGTTGCAAAACTTCGGACTCGTGATGGATCTCGGCGTGGTTTCCTCGGTCTTTGCGTGTCTGGTGTTTCTTCCGTGTTTCTATATTCTCTGCCGACCTGCCAAGCGGGACTGACCATGCGCCGATTGATTTGCCGCCTTTTAATACTGCTGACCTCTGTTCCTGCTATCGCCGGAGATTTGGAGGAGCGTTTTTTGGAGAACCAGAAAAGTCTCGAATCCCTCCAAGCCGATTTCCGCCAAATCATCACCAGCCCGGGCCTGAAGCAACCGGTCGTGAGCGAGGGGCGGTTTTATTACCTCGCTCCGGACAAACTTCGGATCGATTACACCAAGCCCGAGGGCGATTATTTTTTGCTGAACGGCGACCATTTTGAATCCCGCCGGCGTGGCAAAGCCCCGGTGGTCGTTCCCGTGAACCACCCTTCCGCCCGCGCGCTGTCTTCGCTCCGCGAGGTGCTTCGGGGAACTCCACCAAGCGAGGATTTCCAAAAACAAGTCGATCGAAAGGAAGGCGAAATCCGGGTCGTCCTGACCCCCTCCACAGCCTCTCCCGCCATGCCCCAAAAAATCGAAAACCGTGTGGATGCCAATTCGCTCGCCCTGCTCGGCATGACCATCACCACCCCGAACGGCGCTGGCATGGAATTCCTCCTCGAAAACCCACGCCGCAATCAGGCAATCGATCCTGCTGTTTTTTCATCGGGGAAATAAACGCCGGGGATTTTACTCGAAGCCGCGCAGTTGGTGAGTCGAGCACGGGCGAGTGCTCAAATTGGACTTCTGCTAGAGGCGTCAGGGCACATGGGGAACGGGGCTTCTTCAACTCCCCCATGCTGCCGAAAAATCGGCTTGTCGCAAAGGGGAGGGGGTCTCATTTTTCCGTGATGATTCCCTTTTTGATCGCCGGTGGATCCGTCCTCACCACGCTTGTTGCCCCCGAACCGGTGGACACCATGAACCACACCTTGCTTGGCGTGAAAGTGAAGGCCAAGGAGGTCGTCACCCGCAATGCATGGGGCACGCCGATGATGCCCAATGGCAAGGGAAGCTACAGCCTCATTGCGCCTCCGGACCCTGTCTTGATCGAGCGCAGCCTCATCCAGCCACCCAAAACCGAGGCGCCGACTTACCACCCCGACAAGCGCTATCCGCTTGCCTCATTGCCTGAAAAACCCGCAGTAAAGGAACCCTCCGTCGAGCCCTCCGTGCCCGTGGTGGTGGAGCCTGAAGCCGATGCCGCGCATGCGGTCGAAGAGCCAGCCGTGGTGGAGGAGCCTGCTGCCGAGACATCCGTGGAGGCTCACACTGAAGGATCAGGTGAATCGCCGTCCGCCGCCTCTTCAGAGGCGCCAACTCCTTAGTGGAGATGATTTCCGGGCCGTTTTCCCGGGCCGCACTCAGAACCTGATTCCGATTCCTTGAGCGCCAAACTCTGTCCTCCGGGCTCGTTCAATGTTCATTGGTTCAATTTGATGAACGCCGTGTCGTTCCAGATCATTCTGGGGGCGCCGCTCATTCTTTACGCGAAAAGCATTGGCGCGAGTTCCACCGTCATCGGGGCGCTTGCAGCGTTCACGCCCATCATGACGATGCTCCAATGGCCGGCGGCGAAGCATTTGCCGGTCTATGGCTATAAGAAATTCGTTCTCACCGGTTGGAGTCTCCGGTTGGTTTTTGTGTTTCTGGTGGCTCTGGTTCCGTTGATGGGATTCCTCGACCCGACCAGCAAGCTCGTCCTGCTGGTCCTCTCGCTCTTTGTTTTCAACACGCTTCGCGGGATCGCCTCGGCCGCTTGGATGCCGTGGATCGCCGGGCTGATTCCCGATGAGGCCAGAGCTGCTTTCATCTCCAGGGATCAGGTGGCGCTGTTCGTGGGCTCTATCATCTCGCTCGCCATTTCCTCGCTCATGCTCGGCGGGGAGGTTTCAGCCTGGGCGTATTCGCTGGTGTTTCTTGTGAGCGCCCTGGCGGGCCTCCTCTCTCTGGTCTTTATCAAAAAAATTCCTGAGGTTTCGACGGGTGACGATATGAGCGAGGCATCGCAACCCGTCCCGTGGCAGGAAATGCTTTTCCATCCTCCCTTCTTCGCGCTGTTGGTTTTCAACCTGCTGTTCGTGCTCGTGGTCGGCAGCCTCGGGGTTTTCACAGTGGAATACCTGCATGAATTTCCCGGCTTCGGTGCCTCGCAGGTCTTGATTCTCTCAGGAATTTCCTTCGTCGGCTCGCTGGCAGCCCTGCCGTTTGTGAGCCGACTCGTGGACAGGCAAGGAGCCAAGCCCGTTCTCGCCATTTCGCTCTGCCTGATCAGCCTGGTCATCCTGGGTTGGTTTCTGATCGCAGCGGGGATTTTGCCCTGCTCAAAGCGACTCATTGGAGGACTCAACTTCCTCTCTGGAATGGCCGGCGCGGCTTTCAATGTCGCCAACGGCCGTCTTGCCCTGGCCACCATGCCCGTGCTGGGACGAAACCATTTTTGCGCGATGTTTTCCGTAATCACGAGCCTCGGCCTCGGCGCGGCGCCGGTCGCCTGGGGTATCTCGCTCGATGTCATCGGAACCTACGAAGTGGTCACCGGAGCGTTTCACTGGAAGCGCCACAGCATTTACTTCGCCGTCCTCTTTTTCCTGAACATTTTCACCATTCTGCAAACCCGCCGAATCCACGAATCGACTTCTTTTGATATCCCTCGTGAGGACCGGTAGGTTCCACTTCACAAACCGAAAATCATGATCATCGTCCTTCGCCCGCACACCCCGCGCCAACTCGTCGAGGAGGTCGTCTCGGAAGTCGCCAAGCTCGGCTACGAGCCGGCACCCGTCCACGGCGCCACCCAGTCGATCATCGCCGCCATCGGGGATGAGAATACGCACCAGAATCTCGAATCCCTCACCGCCCTGCCGCAGGTGGAGCGCGTTCTCCGCGTTCAGAAGCGCTTCAAGCTCGCCAGCCGCGAATCGCAGCCCGCCGACACCGTGGTCGATGTGGATGGCGTTAAAATCGGCGGCGGGCATTTCGCGATGATGGCCGGTCCGTGCTCTGTGGAGAGCGAGGAACAACTCCTCGCCACCGCTCGCGAGGTGAAGGCCGCCGGCGCGAAAATCCTGCGCGGCGGTGCCTACAAGCCCCGCACCTCGCCCTACGAATTCCAAGGTCTCGGCAAAGAGGGCCTGCGTCTGCTCGAACTCGCCCGCCGCGAGACCGGCCTGAAAATCATCACCGAGGTTTTGAGCGAGCGCGATGTCGAGCATGTCGCCGCCTCGGCCGACATCCTGCAAATCGGCGCGCGCAACGCCCAGAATTTCCAGCTCCTCATCGAGTGCGCGAAGTCCGGCAAGCCCGTCCTGCTCAAGCGCGGCATGAGCGAGCGCATCGAGGAATGGCTTCTCGCCGCCGAATACCTCCTCGCCCATGGAAACTCCAATGTGATCCTCTGCGAGCGCGGCATCCGCACCTTCGAGACCTACACGCGCAACACGCTCGATCTGGCCGCTGTGGCGATTGCCAAAAAGGAATCCCACCTGCCGGTCGTCGTCGATCCGAGCCAGGGTTGCGGGCGCTCCGATCTGGTCACCGAACTCTGCAAAGGCGCCGTGGCGCTCGGCGCGGACGGCCTGCTGGTCGAGGTCCACCCGAACCCCGCCGAGGCGATGAGCGATGGCCAGCAGCAGGTTGACTTCGACTCCTTCCGCGGCCTTGTTGAGGGCATCCAACCGTTACTCCGCGCCACGGGCCGCACGCTCTGAACAACCGGGCTTGGCGGCGCGCGCCGGATGATCCAGAGTTTCCCACGATGAAAAAATCCGGATGTCTTGTGGCCTTCCTGCTCGTGGCCGTTTGCGTGAGCCTTTTTGCCAACCTCATTCTGCTCGCCCTGCTCGGAGCGAAGGGCGCGACTGCCATGGCGGGCATGAAAGTTCTCGAGCCGCACGAATACCATGAGGAGGTCGTCGAGGAGGGTAGCGACCCGCACGGCAAAATCGCCGTCATCCCCCTCGCCGGGGTCATCGCCTTCGAGTCGGAGGGCAGCCTTGGCGAATCCATGGTCGAGGATTTCAAGCTCGCGCTCAAACAGGCCGCCGCCGATCCCGATGTGAAGGCCGTGGTGATCGAGACCGACTCGCCCGGCGGCGAGATCACCGCCTCGGATGTGCTTAACGACGCGCTCCGGAACTTCGATGAAAACAAGCCGGTGATCGTTTATTTCAACGCCATCGGCGCCTCCGGTGCCTACTACATGGCCTGCGGGGCGGATTGGATCATGTGCAACGACACGACCTTCACCGGCAGCATCGGCGTCATCATTTCCACGCTGAACTACCGCGAACTCTTTGGAAAAATCGGCCTCGAATCCGTGGTTTTCAAAAGTGGAAAGTTCAAGGACATGCTCAATGGCGCCCGCGAGATGTCGCCCGAGGAAAAGGAATATGTCCAAAGCCTC
>CAWUMN010000058.1:0-8471 GCA_963923595.1 uncultured bacterium | reverse complement strand
AGCGGCAAGAACGACTTCAACGAAGCCGTCTACACCGCCGTGGTCAACAAGCGCGCGGGCGGAACCGGCCTCATCTCGGGCCGCAAGGCCTTCCAGCGCCCGATGGACGAAGGAGCCAAGCTTCTTCACGCCATTCAGGATGTCTACCTCGCCAAAGAGGTCACCATCGCCTGATCATCCGGCGCGAAAGCTTCAAACAAAAAACAGCCGCAACTCACCTTGCGGCTGTTTTTTTTGAAACATGGACACCGAAATCCTGATCGTTGGAGCGGGTCTTTGCGGGCTCCACGCCGCCACGCGCTTGGAGGCTACTGGCCGCGCCGTGCTGGTCTTGGAGAAAAGCCGCGGCCTCGGCGGACGCGCCGCGACGAGACGCTGGAACAACCTGCCCGTCGATCACGGCGCCCAATTTTTCACCGCCAAAAACCCAGAGTTCGCCGCGCAGGTTGCGCGTTGGATTCAGGCCGGGGTCTGCCACGAATGGACGCGTGGCTTCCACCGCTTTTCTGAAGGCCAACTCCACCCGCCCGAGGATTTCGCCCACCCGCGCTTCGCCTGCCGCGATGGAATGGCCTCACTCTGCCGCGCCATGGGCGCTCCGCTTGGGGACATGGTGCGGCGCGGGTCGAAAGTCTCGCGTCTCGCCGTGGTCGATGGCCACTGGCAAGCCACGCTTGAGGATGGACGACTTGTGCGAGCGCAGAGCCTTTTGCTTACGCCCCCGCCGTCGCAAAGCAGCGCCTTGCTTGCCGACTGCGCGCCGATCGCAGCGGAGGAAATCTCCCGCCAACACTCGTGGCCTTGTCTCGCCGTGGGGGCTTGTTTTTCGCGAAGGGAACTCCCTTGGCAAGGCATCCAAGCTCCCGATGACGATGTGCTTAGTTGGATCGGTCATGACACCAGCAAACGCCCGGAACTTCACCCCGGGCGAACGATTTTGATGCTCCACGCTGCACCAAATTTCAGCATCGCAAATGCCGACGCCCCAGAGGGGGAAATTGCCGCCGCCTTGCTCCGCCGCGCCTCGGAGATGACCTCTCTCGATTGGAGTTCGCCGCTCGAGATTTTTTTGCAGAGGTGGCGGTATGCGCTGCCGGCTTCAGGCGAAACGCCATCCGGCCCGATCGCCCACACCCTCCCCGCACCTCTAGTCATCGCGGGCGACTGGTGCCATGGAGGTCGCATCGAAGGCGCGTGGACGGCCGGTCGCGACGCAGCGGAACGACTGCTCGCAACGCTCCGGTGAGGGATTTGAGGAGGCAGCCCTCGACTAATTGGCGCCCTTGCGTTTTTCCAACCAAGCCTTCGCGAATTCCAACAGGATCGGCAGGACTGAAACAACGATGATGCCCAAAATCACGAGCTTCATGTTTTTCTGAACCACCTCGAGGCCGCCGAAGTAATACCCGCCGCCGAGAAAAATCCCCACCCAGAGGATCGCACCGGTCACATTGTAGAGCGCGAATTTCGAATAGGTCATCGATCCGACACCCGCGACAAATGGCGCGAAGGTTCGGACGATAGGAACGAAGCGCGCCAGGATGATCGCGCGGCCGCCGTATTTTTCGTAGAACTCATGGGCCTTCATGAGGTGGGCCTTGTTCAAGAAGCGGCTGGACTCGTATTGAAAAACTTTCGGGCCCATCCACTTTCCGATCCAGTAGTTTACGGCGTCCCCGAGAATCGCCGCGACAAGGAGAAGCGGGGTCACGATCTCGAATTGAATGAGCTGTTTTCCAGCAAGCGCACCGACGGCGAACAGGAGCGAGTCGCCCGGCAGGAACGGGGTCACGATGAGGCCCGTTTCGCAAAAGATGATCGCGAAGAGCAGGGCGTAAATCCACACATCGTAGTTCTTGATGAACCACTCCAGATGGCGTTCGGCATGGAGAAAAAAATCAATGAAGTCGGCGAATGTCATGGGCCGTCCTTATCAAGGCGCGGAACGCCTCTGGCAACGCTAAATCCCCCCGCAGCTCAAAATGACGCCGACTGCCTGCCAGGTTGAGTTCGGTTTTTCCTAAGGATTCTTTCGGAATCGTGGCATGGTCAAAATGAAATCCACCCCCCATGATGCGCTAATGAACTTGTTTCCTTTCGCTGAATACTGGTGGTTTTACTCGGGCTTCACGGTTTTTGTTTTGGTGGTGCTGGCACTCGATCTCGGGGTTTTCCACCGCCAGGCGCACGAGGTGAAATTCCGCGAGGCCCTCACATGGAGCATCGTATGGGTCGTCATGGCCGTGGCGTTCGGCTGGCTGTTCGGAAAATTCGCGGAGTTCCGTTTTTTCAACGACGCCCGGTTGCTCGCCATTCCGGGCTTCGATCCGTCGGTGGAGGCGCACCGCGCGATGCTGCAATACTTCACCGGCTACATCGTCGAGAAGGCCCTCTCGGTGGACAACATCTTCGTGTTCGTTGTCATTTTCACCTACTTCAACATCCCGGACAAATATCAGCATCGCGTTCTTTTCTACGGCATCATCGGAGCGCTCGTCTTCCGGTGCATCTTCATCGCAGTTGGGGCCGCCCTGATCCAATACTACTGGGTCGTCGTCCTCTTCGGCGTCTTCCTGATCCTCACCGGAATCAAGGTTCTGATCGCCCCGGAGAAACCTCTCGAGCCCGAGAAAAATCCCATTCTGAAATTCCTGAAACGCATCCTGCCGATCACGCCGCAACTCGAGGGCCAGCGGTTTTTCCTGCATCAAAATGGAACGCTGATGGCGACCCCGCTCTTTGTGGCGCTGGTGTTGATCGAAATCTCCGATGTCGTGTTCGCCGTCGATTCCGTGCCGGCGATATACGCGATCACCAAGGAGCCGATGATTGTTTTCACCTCCAACATTTTTGCCATCCTCGGCCTGCGCGCGATGTTCTTCCTCCTCGCCGGCGTCGTGCACAAATTCCGCTTCCTGAAATACGGCCTCGGCCTCGTGCTCGTCTTCGTGGGTCTGAAAATGGTGTGGCTGAACCAGCTTTTTGGTGGCCACTTCCCGATCGGTTGGTCGCTCACAATCATCTCGGTGCTCATCGGATCGTCGGTCGCCGCCTCGTTTTTGATCCCCGCGAAGAAGGAATCCTGAGCACTGCTCTCAGCCAAGTGCGAGCCCGGGCAATGTGGGTTGCAGGTTTTTCAGGCTGTGGCGGGGAGCAGGCCGCTTGCGGCTTCCGTGACGCACAAAAACCGCCTTCGCCTCTGCCCGCGTTTCCGTTTGGCGACGCACGGCCGCGATTTTTTCACGAGCCTCCTTCACCGCTGCCATGTGCTCGACTATGGGCGCTGGATAGTTTTTCCCGATGACGCATCCACAGCGGCTCTGAATCTCAGCCGGCATTTGCTCCGGCCGCGAGAGCCATGACACGGGAACCCTGCGAAGTTCCGGCACCCAGTGGCGTATGAACACGCCGTCGGGATCCTGCTCGAGAGCTTGCTTGGCCGGGGAGTAAATCCGCAGCGTGTTGATCCCGCTCGTCCCGCTCTGCATTTGAAATTGGCTGAAATGAATGCCCGCCTCGAAGTCGAGAAAGTGCGATCCCAGCCAGACTGCGGGTTCGCGCCAGTGGAGCCAGAGATGATACGCGGAAAAACTTGCCAGCATGGCCCGCATGCGGAAGTTGAGCCAACCCGTGGCCTTCACACAGCGAATGCACGCATCCACCATCGGGTAACCGGTGACTCCCTCCTTCCATGCGAAGAACCGCCGGCGCCCTTCGGGGCCCCCCGTGAATTCCTCCCTCAGCCCGTCGTAGGCCCGCACGAAATTGCCGAACTCGATGCGCGGCTCGTCCTCGAGTTTTTGCATGAAGTGGCAGTGCCAGCGCAAACGGGACCCGAAACTCTGCAGCGACCCGAACCAGCGTCGATCCACCGCCGCGCCGGCCTCCCGCGCCGCGCGTAGAGCCAGGCGGCGCTCGCCGAGTTTCGCCACCACCGTGCGCATCGAGATGCAGCCGAAGGAAAGATAGGGGCTGATGCGCGAGCAAGCGTTCCACCCATCGAGCGGACTCGACATCGCCGCGCGGTAATTCACACCCCGCTCCGTGAGAAACGAATGAAGCGTTCGGCGCGCCGCCTCCTCTCCACCCTTTTGCGCATCCGACTTGTCCGAGGGAGGCAAACCAAATTCCTCGGGACCGAGAATCCCAACGCTGCTCAAGCCATCCACCCCGCGAATGCCCGGCACAGAGCTTGTCGGCCCGCGCATGCATTCCTCCCAATGCCGCGACCATCCGTTTCGGGAACGCAGCCGCCGCACCACACCGTCCTGGCGGAATTCATTCCATGGAATTCCACGCTCGCGGCACCAAGTCCCCACCTCGCGATCCCGCCGGTAGGTCAACCCGCTGCCGGTCTCCTCATGTGACCAAAGTTCAGAGAAGGAAATTTCCCGCCACAGGGCTTGGAGCACTTCCGTAACCTCCCCCCGCCGCAAGATGAGATTCCCTCCAAGCTCACGCAGCGAGCGGTCGAGTGAGTCCAGGCACTCGTTCAGAAAAACCAGATGCGCCGAGGTGAACTCCACGCTGCCGTGCAATTCCGGCTCGTAGACATACAGGCAAACCACCGGGCCTCGCTTCGCCGCCTCGGCCAACGGCCGCTGATCTTCCACGCGCAGGTCGCGCTTGAACCACACAAGTTGCGTTGGCTCCCTCATCGCACAGCGGGCCGCACGCGGCGGCACTTGTCACTGCAATAGCGCACCTCGGCCCAGACGCGTTCCCATTTTTTCCGCCAAGAATATGGCCGCCCGCAAACGACGCAGGTCTTCGAGGGCAGATGTTCTTTTTTCACGCCGCGCATTTCGCCCAAGGTTACGATCGCTCGCGGGCGGGCGATGCGGAGAATTGCCTGCCGGGCGGCGGCTTTATTTTCCAGCGGGACGCTTGCGAATGGTGATCCGCTTCAGCCTGTCCTCCTCCGGGGGACTCCAGGTCTGGATTTCCGGGTCGTCCTTGAAGAGGTTGTGAACGATGCGGCGGTCGTAGGAATTCAGCGGGGCGGTCTGCATCGGACGGCCGGTGGCGCGAACGACATTGGCGAGTTGTTTAGCCTTTGAAACGAGCGCGTCGTCGCGCATGGCGCGGTGGTGCTGCACATCCACGATCACGCGCGGGGCGGGCGGATTTTGTGCAAGGAGGAGTCGGTTGACGAGATGCTGGAGGTCTTCCATCACCTCCTCGCGGCGGCCGATCAGGCGCTGGGGTTCGTGGGTTAGGATTTGGAGGACGGGCGTGCCCTCGTGCTCTTCCTGCTCGATGGTCGCAACAAAGCCGAGATACCCGAGGATCGTGTCGAGGATTTCAGCGGGTTGAGGGTTCATGGCGAGTGGCGGTTTTTCTTTTTCTTCTTTGCCTCAACCGCCGCGCGCTTGGCAACTATGCTTTTCTTTTCAAGCGTCGGCAGGGGTTTGTTCCGAGTGAGGTAGAGCTGCACGATTGAGAAGAGATTTTGGGTTGTCCAATAAAGGGCGAGACCGCTGGCATAGTTGTAGCAGAACACCAGAAAGATGATCGGCATGAAGTAGAACATCCGCTGCTGCACGGCGTCGCCTGTCTTTGGCGTGATGACCATTTGCCAGACCATCGTGCCAGCCATGATGATCGGGAGGACATTGACCGGGAAGCCGAGGAGGTGGCCGACGGTGTCGGGTTGGGACAGATCGGAAATCCAGAAGAACGAGCTATTGCGAAGCTCAATGGCGGTGCCGAGCATCGAATAGAAGCCAAAGAAAATCGGAATCTGCACGAACATCGGCAGGCAACCGCTGAAGGGATTCACGCCATACTCCTTATAGAGCTTCATCACCTCCTGGTTCATCTTTTGCGGGTCGTCTTTGTATTTCTCCCGCATCTCCGTCATCTTCGGCGAAAGGACCGACATCTTGCGCATCTCTCTCGTCGCCTTGTTTTGAATAGGCCAAAGCGCGGTTTTGATGAGAAGCGTGAGAATGATAATCGACCACGCGTAGTTGCCGATGAGGGCGTGGAGGCTATTCATCGCCCAGAGGAGGAACTCGCTCACGAAGCCGAACATCCCAAAGCCCATCACCTTGTCTTGAGTTGGCCCAAGCAGGCGCAGGCGTTGGAGTTCCTTCGGGCCGGCGTAAATCTGGAAGGTCCGCGTTTCCACCGCGCCGGGCGCGAGGGAGAGACCATTTTGGACAAGGCCACCCTTGATGCCGAAAAGATGTTTTCCATCCAGTGGCGGGGCGTCGAACCGCTTGGCCCAAACGGATTTTGTCGTGCCATTCCCTTGAGCGGTCACGATGGTGCAGAAATACTGGCTGGCGACGGCGGCCCAGCGAATTTCGGGCTGGCTTTCCTGATAAAGGTCGCGCTCGCCGTGAATGGGGATTCCGATGAGAGGGACGGAGCTGGCGGAAAACCAGTTCACATCGATGTTCGACATTTTGTTGCCGTGGCCCCAGTCGAAGCGGGTGTAAAGTGGGAGATCGTGGATGTGGATCGGCGCGGACCCGCCGGTTGCCACGAAAAACTCGGGCACCTGGATCGGCGCGGAGCCGGTGTTGCGGAAGGAAATCTCGAGATTGACGGTGTAGGGATTTTTCTTGTCACCCTGCTGCGGCAGCGCGAACCGCTTGGAAATCTGGAGGCCGTCCGGACGCGCGAACTGGAAAGCCGCCTCGCCCTTCGCGCGATCGGTGCGCATCTCGAAACCTCCCAGCGCCTCGCCGGGCTCGAAACCAATCGCACCGATAGGCATCAGCCGGCTGCGGTTCAGAGAGACATGCTCCTTTTTCTCACCCATGTGCATACGCAGGACGACCTGCTCGATGCCGCCGGTGTCGTTATTGAAAACAAACTCCGCGCCATCGGTTTCAAGGCTCTCCGCGCGGGCTGTCATCGCCGAAAGGGCGGGCGTCGGAGCAGTTGTTGGCTCGGGGGTTGTGGTCGGCTGAGGCGTGGCCGCAGCGGTCTGCGGAGCCGGGGATGGGGGACGGGCGATATGCTCGGAGACATACCATTGCCAGGCGAAAAGCCCGATGACGGAGATGATGATGGCGATCCAGGAAGTGCGGTCCATTTAATGCGAAAGCGTATTGAGTTGCGTGGGAACCGGGTCGTGTCCACATCCGCCCCAGGGGTGGCATTTGGCGAGGCGGCGGAGTCCCAGGAGGCAACCGCGCCAGGCTCCATGGGCGCGGAGGGCTTCGATGCAATAGCTCGAGCACGAGGGCTCGAACCGGCAGCCACAGCCTGGGCCACCGATCACCTGCAGGAGTGGCGAGAGCGTGAGCTGGTAACAGCGCACGAGGGCGATGAGCAGGTGTTTCATTGAGAGTCGGGCAAAATAGAAAGTCGGCGGGCTAGAAGCAACCATTCCGCTCTTAATTCATCGAAAGCAGCCGTGGCGGCGGAGGATTTGGCGACCACCACGATGTCGAATCCATCGGCCAGCTTGGCGCGGTCGGCCCGGATGATTTCGCGCAGGCGTCGGCGGGTTTTGTTTCGCTCCACCGCTCCCCCGACGCGCTTGGAAGTGACGAGGCCAATACGGGCAGGGTTCAAGTTGGAGTCTTTGAGAACACCTAGCCGGAGCAAGCGGCCCTGCGAGGATTTTCCCTTTTCCCGCACCTTGCGAAAGTCGCGGCTGTTGAGGAGACGGGCGGATTTTGGAAAACGCAGACGGGCCGGTTCAGGCCTCGGTGTGTCTGGCGAAGTGGACTTCGACACCTTTCGGAAGAAGCCGCTTGCGGCCGTGACGACGGCGGCGGCTCAGGATGGCGCGGCCGGCCTTGGTCTTCATGCGGGCGCGGAAGCCGAATTGCTGTTTGCGCGTGCGCTTGGAAGGCTGGTATGTGCGTTTCATAAATTAGGCAAATGGAGGCGAGAGATTAGGGGGAATTTGCGAAGCGTCAATCCCAAACCCGCTCAATCTTTTCTGTCAGTCAAGGCAGTTCCCTTAAAGCCTCGAGGAGGATCGATTCGGTGAGGAGCTCGGGCAGGACGATGGGGTTTGCGGGATCGGCGGCAGGGTAGAGAACATAAAGCGGCACGCCGACGCGGCCGAACGATTTCAACGCAGCGGTGATCTCGGGGTTGGAGCTCGTCCAATCGGCTTTGACGGGCACGATGTTTTTCTCCGCGAGCAGCGCGCGGACGGCGGGGGTGTTGATGGCGGTGCGCTCGTTGAACTTGCAGGTGATGCACCAGTCGGCGGTGAAATCGACGAAGACATTCCTTCCGGCGGCGAGTTCGCTTTTCACTCGGGCTTCCGAAAAGTCGACCCATGCAATGGAGTTGGAATCGGCTTTTCCGATGTGTTGGAATTTTTTTCCGAGAAAATACCAACCACCACCCGCTATGGCGGCGAGGGCTATCAGGATGGCGAGCGTGCGTTGTTTCGGGGAGGCGAGCGGGCCACAGAACGAGCCGTATAGCCACGCGGCGAAGGCGAGGCACAGTAGGAACGCTGAAAATAAAACGACACCTTCGACGCCGCGCTG
>CAWUMN010000057.1:0-8634 GCA_963923595.1 uncultured bacterium | reverse complement strand
CAGCACCATGCTTACGCAAGTCTGGGCAGGAACTTTTAATGGATTGCGGAGCCATGGGTGTGGACCGAGCGAGTGCGGTTGTGAATAAGTGGGCCGAAAAAGTCAACCTCCTACCAGACCTGATTCGTTAATTTTTACATGGTTATACTTTGGTATAACTTCACGAAAGAGAGGAAAAAGAGTGGGCAGTGAGGGGATCGAACCCCCGACCAATAGTGTGTAAAACTACCGCTCTACCGCTGAGCTAACTGCCCGTTGAGGGAGGGAAAAATTACACGGAACACGACACGGCGCGCAAGAAGTTATCCCTCGAGTGGTGGGGGCAGCCGGATTCGAACCGACAACCAAGCGGTTATGAGCCGCCTGCTCTAACCGTTGAGCTATGCCCCCGGTGGCTGGGTCGGTTTACTGATACCCGAGTCGAACGGCTTGGCAATGCCATATTCGGCCGGGCAATCAAGCCGGGCCTGAATTTCCAAAAGCCGCTCGTAAAGTGGCCTCAACCCCTCCGGAATGATCCGAGTTCCACCCGTGACTGCCATAAAATTCGAGTCCCCCACCCAGCGAGGCACGATGTGAATGTGCAAGTGGTCCTTGACCCCCGCCCCGGCGGCCTTGCCGAGATTCCAGCCGATGTTGAAACCTTGGGCCTTCACCGCCTCGGTGAGCAACCTCTGGGCATGGGCTGCGAGATTCCAAAGATCAAGCACCTCCTCGGGCGAAACCTCGGACATTTTCACCACCTTCCTGAGCGGCACCGCCATGAGATGCCCGGCCGAGTAGGGGTATTTATTCATGATTAGAAAAGCGCTCCCGAGCCGCTTCACAACCAAATGCCCGGCGTCGTCGGAGGTCTTCGCCGCCTCGGTCAGAAAATCCACACCGCTCTGGTGCTCCGCCTGAAAATACTCCACACGCCAAGGGGCCCAGATCGACTCGAGATGGTTCTTAGGAAATTTCTCACTCATGAGCGGAGGATGCCTGACTCCCAGTGACCGCGTCGAGCAACGCCTTGGCCGCTCGGCGGGCAGCACCTTCAGCCTTGAGTGTGGCCACGACCCCATTGAGTCGCGCCGCCAAATCCTCCCTCGCCCCGGCATCCCCCAGCAGCCTCAGCGCCTCACCGGCGAGGGCTTCGGGCGTGGCCTCGGATTGAATGAACTCCCGCACCACATGGGGCGCGGCGGCCGCCGGCAGACGAGGGTCAGTCGGCGGGTTGACGAGATAGTTGTTCAAAATATTCACGATCCCAAGGGCGTTGACATCCACTACGCGTTTGCCGACCTCGAAAGTCAGCCAAGCCGTCTTGTAAACCAGCGCGTAGGGCAGCCCGAAAAACGCCGCCTCGAGCGTCGCGGTTCCCGAGCAAACCCACCCCGCTGTCGCCCGCTGCATCAACGAGTGGGCCCGCCCTTCCACCACCGTGACAGGAAAACCCTCCGCCATACGCCGCATCATTTCGGCCCTCAAAGGCCCGGCGGCCGCAGCTTCAAATTTCATCCAGGGCATTTTTCCAGCCACGATCCTTGTCGCGTCGAGCATCGCGGGGAAGTTCCGCTTAACCTCGCGCTCGCGGCTGCCGGGGAACAACCCCAGGAGATTCTCCTCGCGCACCACCCCACCCCGCTCCTCGGCCAGCGCCTCCAGAAGCGGATGCCCGGCGAAGATCGTGTGCAAGCCGCTCGCCTCATACATCGGCGCCTCGAAGGGAAAAACACAGATCATCAAGTCCAGAATCCGCGCCATGCGGGGAATCCGAGCGCGGTTCCAAGCCCAAACCTGCGGGCTGATGTAGTAGAGAATTTTACCAGAAAACCCCCGCGCGCGAAGCGCCTTGGCGAGCCGCAGGTTGAAGCCGGGGTAATCCACCAACACAACGGCGTCGGGTTTTTCCGCAAGGATCGAATGCAACCCCGCCTCGAACTTCCCTCGAAAATACCCGTAGTTTTTCAAAACATCCCACAGGCCGACAACCGCCGCGCGAGCGATCCAGTTGTCGAACGGCCCGGCGCAAAGCGATTGCATCCGCTCCCCGCCAGCCCCGCCGAAACGCACGGAAGGCCGAAGCGCGCGGATGGCCCGCATCACCTCGAAGGCCCGCGCATCGCCGCTTTCCTCGCCGGCGACAAACCAAAGGAACAGATCACGCATCGGAACGGCCCCGGAATTTTTCAAAAACAAAACCGGAGCACCAGAAGCACAAACTCAGTCATTCAAAACCCGAACTGGCAGGGCTACGAGATTTGCATTTGTGGGATTCACACTACCGCTTTCCGAGATCACATCCGAAATGGCAACTCCATTGACCGAGACAAGATCGACTTTTTGAATCCGAACCACGCCGTCCTGGGCGTGGGCTGAGGGAATCACCGGTGCGTCCTTGAAAAGATGGGCGACAAGCGCGGCGGCGATGATGGTGAGAACGATTTTGGTGTAGGCGTCGTTTTTCATGGTTTGGATGAGTTGAGTTTGAAGGAGGGAGAGTTGGCTGCCTCGCATGGATTCGAACCATGACAAACTGATCCAGAGTCAATTGTGCTACCGTTACACCACGAGGCAGTGGAGTGTTCTGCGAAACGCGAGGCGGAATTTGAGGCGGCGGGGCGTTTGCCGCAAGTGAAAATTCCTACCAATCGCACCCGCCTTGCCGCTTGCGTTCGCGCCGGGAATATCGCGCAATGCCGCACATTCCTTTGGATACCTTCGCACATCTCGCCGAGACGCAACCCGTGGCTTGGGCGGTTCTGGTTTTTTCGGCCGTGGCGGTTCTCGGTTTGGGCATTGCAGGGATCAAATTCCGAGGCATTGGCCTGGGTATCGCCGGCGTGCTGTTCGCAGGCATCCTCGCGGGTCACTCCGGGATTCGAGTCGACCATGGAATTTTGGAGTTCGTGCGCGAGTTCGGCCTGATCCTTTTTGTTTTCACCATCGGCCTCCAGCTCGGGCCGAGCTTTTTCGCCTCCCTGCGCCAAGCAGGCGTGAAGCTTAACCTGCTGGCGACTGCAATCGTGGTGTGTGGCGTGATGATGACGCTTGGCTACGGGTGGATGACGCGAATGGATCCGTTGGCATCGGCGGGCCTTTTCAGCGGCGCGACGACGAACACCCCAGCCCTCGGTGCGGCCCAGCAAACGCTCGGTATTATCCAAAAAAACCATTCCCCTGCCCTGCCAGCGGACCGCGTGGCTCTGCCGGCTTTAGCTTACGCCGTCGGATACCCGGTGGGAATTTTCGGCATCATCGGCGTGATGCTTTTCCTCAAAGCCCTCTTCCGGATCGATCCCGAAAAGGAAGTCGCAGACTTCAAAGCGGACCAACAGAAAGGTCTCGAACCCCTCCTCCGAATAAACCTCGCCGTGGAGAATCCGAATTTGAACGGCCTTACTATTGCAGAAATCCCGGGGCGACTGGAGTTGACCGTGGCGGTTTCGCGGATCAAACGCCCCAACACCGAGGAAGTGGAGCCATCCACGGAGCAGACAGTGATCCACACGGGCGACCGGATTTTGGCAATTGGAACGAGGAAACACCTCGAGGCTTTCCGCCTGATTGTGGGCCGCGAGAGCGGGATGGATTTGATGCGGGCACCAGGACGCGCGGCCTTCCGGCGAGTGGTGGTCACGCGCAAGGAAGTCCTCGGAAAAAGCATCGGGGAACTCGGCCTGGACTCGATCTATGGCGTTACCATCACCCGCGTGGTGCGAACAGATATCGAAATGCCGGCAACACCCGAACTGAAGCTCCAGTTCGGCGATTTCCTACATGTCGTGGGCGACGAGGAGCACATCGCCAAGGCCGCCGACGCCCTTGGAAATTCCCTTCGCGCCCTCAACCAGACGAACTTCATTCCGATCTTCCTCGGCATCCTGCTCGGCGTTGCGGCGGGGTTGGTGCCCATCGCAGTTCCCGGGCTCCCGGTGCCGGTGCGACTCGGTCTCGCAGGCGGGCCACTGATTTTGGCAATCTTGCTGGCGCGCATTGGCAAAATCGGCCCACTGGTGTGGTTCATGCCGGCGACGGCGAACACCGCCCTCCGCGAGATGGGCATCATCCTTTTCCTCGCCAGCGTTGGGATCAAGGCGGGCGAAAAATTCCTCCCAACCCTCCTCAGTTCGGACGGCATGGTGTGGCTGGCAGGAGCCTGCGCGATCACCGTCCTTCCTCTCCTCGCAATCGGCCTCTTCGCCCGACTCGCGCTGCGGCTGAACTTCGTTTCGCTCTGCGGCCTGCTGGCGGGGAGCATGACCGATCCCCCGGCCTTGGCCTTCGCCAACTCGATCGCAAAATCCGACACGCCCTCGGTGGCCTACGCGGCTGTGTATCCGCTCACGATGCTGCTACGTATCATGGCCGCGCAGTTGATCGTGCTGCTTTGCGGAAGCTGAGAGGGATCAGGAATCGCGCCGGTAGGTCGGAAAACGCTCGGCGAGTTCCTTGAGCACCTTGTTGGCCTCGTCGGGATTGTTCGCGCGCTCGTAAGCCTCGGCGGCACGGGAGAGCGCCTTGGGGGCGAGGGCTTGATCGTCGCTCAAAACCGACACGGCGAGAAAGGCCCTGGCGGCACTATCGTAGTCACCCTCGGCAAAATAGATATCTCCGGAGGCGATGCGCGCCTCGGTGTTGAGGCGTCCCTCGGGTTGGAGGAACAGAGCCTGCTCCACGGCCTGTCGGGCTGCTGGAAAACGCCGGAGACCGGCTTCAGATCGGGCTTTGGCGATATTTCCCCTCGCTTGGGCGGGCGGTTCGGAAACCGCTGAGAGAAATTTGTCGGCGGCCTGCCCGGCCCCGGCGAAATCCCCCAAGCCCAGCTGCGCCTCGGAGAGGAGAATCCAAATGTCTTGCGTGGCGGCGGCGGGATTGTCGGCGAGGGGTTGCAGGATTTTGGCGGCCTTGGCGAATTCGCGTTGCTCGATGAGGCCCTGTGAGAGCCAGGCGAGAACCTGCGGCGGAATCGGCGCGCCTTGGTAGCGATCGACCTCGGCGGCGAGGGGTTTCAAATCCTCGAGTTGGTAATACGAAAGGATGATGCGGAGCGAGGCGCGCTCGCCGTAGTTTTTTGAATCGAGCGTGCGGGCGCGATCGAAGAACGGCAGGGCTTCCTTGGGGTTCTTTCGCTCACTGGCCTCCCAACCGATCCAGTAATTCGCCTGCGCGGCGGCGGCGGATTTCGGATACCTCGCCAACAAATCGCGAAAAACTGCGGCCATCTCGGCGGATTTGTTTTGGGCGCCGAGCGTAAGCGCCTTTTGGAGAAAGGCCAACTCCACATCCTTGCTCATCGAATAATCTTTCAGAAGCAGATCGAAATCCGCCACCGCCTCGGGATACGCCTTCATTTTTTGATGCGCCAAACCGCGCTGCAGCAGAGCGCCGGAGGCAAGTTTGTCGTTTGGATTTTTGGCGAGGAATTCGGTGTAGGCTCGCACCGCGCCGGGGAAATCCCCGGAGGCGCCGAGCGACCAGGCGTATTTGTAGAGAGCGGCGGCTTGCTGTTCCCGGGTGAGCCAGGTGTTCGCAAGGACTGGTTCGTAGGCGCGGGCGGCGGCCATGTGTTCGTTGCGCTGAAAGAGCGATTCGGCCTTGATCAACGAGACGGCGGCTTTTTGTTTCGGCTCGGCTGAGGTTTGTAAAAACTTGTCGGCCTCGGCGGGCAGCGAGGGGTCTTTCAAAGCATGGAGCGTCAGCAGGCGCTGGTAGAGAATCTCCGGCGATGCAGAGGCGGGTTGTTCGGCCAAAATCCGGTCATAGGCCGCGCGTGCCTCGTTATCTCGCCCGGCCTGACGCAGCGAGGCGGCGAGGATTTGGAGGACTTCCGCACGGGCGGAGGGGTCGATGGACGGCTCGATGGCGTTTACGGCTTTGATCGCGCCCTCGAAGTCCCTCGAGTCGTAGCGGAGGCGGAGGGATTCCAGAAGTGCCGAGGATTTGATTTTGGGGTCTGGGGATTTCTGCGCGGCAACTTCAAAAAGCGGGAGGGCTTTCGTGGTGTTTCCAGCCTCCACCGCGAGCCTTGCAGCCTGCAATGCGGCGCTGGCAGACACATCCGGCGCGGTGGCGATTTTCGAAAGCGTCTCGTAGGTCTCGAGTGCGGCCTGCTTTTTTCCCCGGCGGAGCTGAAGCGCACCGAGCGCCATGGCCGAGTTTTCGAGATAGGGATTGGCGGTCGTTTGGCCGAGCACGGTGCGGTAGCGGTCCTCGGCGGAATCCAGCCTTTCCAAGGCATCCAGGCTGCGGGCCGAAAAATAGGCGGCCGCGAGACGGATACCGGGTTCCTTGGCTTCGCGCGCGGCCAAGTCGAATTGAATAGAGGCTGGTTCGTAGAATTTCCCGGCGAAGAGGATTTCGGCCAAACGGAACGCGCCGGCGGCGGCGAACTCGCCGGACTGGAATTCGTTCACGAGCTTTTCGTAGCCAATGCGGGCGGCAGTGGGGTTGCCAGCAAGGCGGTGGCTTTCAGCGAGACGGAAAAGCGCTTCATCACGACCAGGGCCAGTGGTGCGCTGGATCAGGAATTTCTCGTATTCCGGAATAGCCAACTCGGGGAGCTTGCGGGCATAAAAATTGTTCGCCCTCGCGAGCGCCTCATCCGCCGAGTTGCCGGCGGGCCCAGCCGAAGCGGCGGGAGCGACGACCACATCGACCGGCGGGGAACTCGGCGCGACGGGTTGAGGTGGTGCTGAAACAGCAGGAGCCGTGGGGATCGGCGGTGCCACTGGAACGGCTCCGGAAAAGGCGACAGGCGGGGCTTCAGCCGCTGGAGTTGCGACAGGGTGAACCGGCTCCGCCCGGCGGATTTGGAGTGGGAGATTTTGCATCCAAGCCGGGTTGGGATAGTCCTCCGAATTGGCAGGCAGCGCCCGGCGAATCTCCACCTGATCTTGGGCGATCAGCGGAGTTGCCGCGAGGAGCAGCAGGCTGGCAATCCTCATTCGGGGCGGCTGGTCGCGAAAGCGACATTCCAAATGTTCGCCCGGCGGCAAATATCCAGAACCTCGACGACATGGCGATAGTCGGTGTTCTCATCACCGCGCAGGATCACGGCCTGATCGGGATAGAGGGAGGCGATTTTTTGGAGGGTGTCCAGGAGTTCGGTGGCGTTCATCTGGCGGCGGTTCATCACCACGGCGCCGTTGGTTTTGACATTGATGATCACCTCGCCGACCGCGCGCCGGGTTTCCTTGCCCTCTCGGGCCTTCGGCACCTTCACATCCAGCTCGGTCTCGGTGCGCGAGAAATTCCAGGTCACCAGAAAGAAAATCAGCAGGAGAAACACGATATCCACCATCGGGGCGATATGGAACCCCGGCACGTTGTTTTGAATGGAGCCGCGAAAATTCATCGACTCAGTATTTCGAGGAATCCGAATTTCCCGCTCCGAGCTGGGCCATCAGAATCGTCGAGGCGGCCTCGAGGTCGGACACCATACCCTGCACACGGCCGCGAAAATACGCGTAGACGCCCATCACCGGAATGCCGATGATCAAGCCGGCGGCCGTTGTCACAAGCGCCTCCGCGACACCTCCAGCAAGCATCATCGGCCGCGAGGCCGCAACATCACTCGCGACGACGGAAAAAGAGGTGATCATTCCAAATACGGTTCCAAGGAGTCCGAGCATCGGCGCGAGGGAACCAATGTCCGCGAGGTAGCTGATGCGCTGGTTCCAGAGGCCGGCGAGCCGGACGCCCTCGGCCTGGGCGATCTCGCGCGCTTCGGCGACGGTGGCGTTTGAATTTTGGGTCAAAAAATCCATCGCGCGTTCCATCACGCCGGCGATCGCCTGGCTGTGACGGCTCGAGAGCGAGAGGAGGCCTTGGTAGTCCTTTTTGCGGATCAATGCCTCGGCGGCCTGCATGTAGCGCGAGCTGACCACCGCCCCGCGCCGCATGGAAAAGGTGTAAACCACGATCAGCATGAGCGCCAACATCGACAACCCGGCCAGCGGATACATTACCGGTCCACCGGAAACGACCACCTGCCAAAGGTTCGTCTGGGCAGGTTGTGGCTGGGCGGCGGAGGAAGACACGACTGTCGCCAATAGCGCGCCGGCAGTTGCAAACAATTTCATAGGAGTGGGGTGATAACCAATCCGATGCCCTGTTGGCAAGCGGTGCCGCAGCCTACGCCCGCGCCTCTTCGGCCTCGCGGATCAATGACCAGAAGTCGTTCGTTTTTGCGAGTCCTCCGTCCTCCTCGTCGAGCGGGAGGTTCGAACGGAAAAGAAAATCGCGAATGGTGTTTTTGTGGAGCACGCGGTGAATGAGGATCCCGTCGGGGTGGCGCTCGAAATAAATCCGGTAGTCCCGCGCGCGGTAGCGGTGGAGCGATCGCCCGTCGCGCGACACGCGGCCGAATTTCTCGCCGTCCAGCGACTCGAGGTCGGTCGGCAAAAAGTGGAACTCCGCCAGCAAATCGAGCTGCAAATCCTTCGGCAGCGCGGCCATTTCCCCGGCGCTGATGGAGTTGAAAATCACCTGAAACACGCCCCCACTTAGCCGAGAGCGGGGTTGGATTGGCAAGAAGGGATTTTTTCGCGACCCGGATTGCCAAGCACTCCGGATTATGACTTAAATCCTCGCCCCGTTCCCTATGACTACATCCACCGAATCCCACCAGGAAGAAACCCGCGTTTTCAA
>CAWUMN010000056.1:0-8977 GCA_963923595.1 uncultured bacterium | reverse complement strand
TGTGCATGGGCGGACGGACGGTGGGGCCCGAGGTGGCATGGGATTTGGTTCGAACTTTCACCGAGGCGGTTTTCAGCGGGGAGGATAGGCACCTTCGCCGCCTGGGCAAGGTCGAGGCCGGTCGGGGCTAAAGCAGTGGCGCGGGGAGGTGTTCGTTCGCCGCTCCGCATTGCGGGCAGACGGGGAGTTCCTCCCTCGGGTCGGCTTTGAAGTGGAACGAGCAGACCCGGCAGCAAATCCAGTGGCGGTGTCGCAGGGCAACGCGGCGCCGGCGGGCGATCTCGTAGCCGACCCAGACGAGCAGGATTCCCGCGAGAAAAATGAAGAGGGCGGTGAAAACCAGCCACTGCAATTCCATCCGGATCATGGCGCGTTGGCGGGCAAAACTTCGGATCCCCAAAGGAATTCGAGGAATCCCCAGTCGGTGGTGGTTTTTTCGGATGGGGAGAATTGCAGTTTTTCGAGAAACTCGAGCGCCGCGCGGTCCAGTGTGTCGTCGCCAGAGGATTTGTCGGTGAAGGCGTGGACGACCTTTCCATCAGGCGACAGGGCGATCAGGAAAGTGGCGGGTTGCGGGGAGGTGCCGGGGAGGGTTTGGAATTTCGGCATGGCGCGGTCGGCGGAGATGCGTTTCGCGATTTCCGGCGAGGCATGGAGGCGGGTGGAGGGAGCGGGTCGTGAGGCGGGACGGGTTGGATTTTTCGGGGGAATCCGGACGGGGCCCTGAAACACGCGGTCGTCGCGGGGTTTTTCAAAGCGTAGCGGCGGTTCGTCCAACGCCGTGGTGCCTTTCGCGTATTGCGGGGTGTAGGTGGCGGCGGGCAGGTCGCCGAGGTCGGGGAGTCCGCGTCCGGGCGCAAAGAGGGCGGGGTCGGAGGAGTGCAGGGCCGATTCGATGCGGGAATACTCGGGGCTCGACGAAGGCAGGAAATAGAGTCGGGCTGGGTTGGTGGCGGCGGAACGGGGCGCGGGGTGTTTCACCGAGAAAAGAAAAAAGATCGCTGCGTGGAGGAGGGCCGCGACGAGCAGGGCAAAGGGGAGGAAAAGGTGGATCCGGTGGCGGGACGGCCAATCGAAGATGAGCGGGGGCGTTTTCACTCCTCCTCGGCCGTGGCGACGACCGTGGGGTAACCCATGCCGAGGCTGACATTCAGGACCTCTGCGAGTTGTTCGACAGGGGCACGGCGGTCGGATTTGACGATGACGGTGTTGTTGCGCGAGGGGCGCTTGCCTAGGCGTTCCTTCAACTCCTCGAGGGTGACTTGTTCATTTTCGAAATAAACGGCCGAGACGGGTGGCGCCACGAGACTGACGACCAGCGGGTCGCGCTGCGGGGCCAGGAGAAACGGCGAGTCGGGCACCGAGACCTCGACGCCGGGTTGGAGGAGGAACGAGGTGCTGAGGACGATGAAGAAAATCAGCGCAAGGACGACATCGAGCGATGGCGCGATGAACATCAGCGCGGGGTGGAGGCCGGGAGAGCGCTCGAGCTTCACTGCGGCGTTCCGCCGGTTTGATCGGCGCGGAGGATTTCCAGCATTTCGATCGCGGCGCGTTCGATGTCGTGGAGGGCATCGTTCACGCGGGCGGAAATGTAACTGTGGGCGACGAAGGCAGGGATGGCGACGGTGAGGGCCGCGGCGGAGGTGAGGAGGCTCTCGTAGACTCCCCCGGCGATTTCGGCGGCGGTGGCGTAGCCGCCATGGGCGCTGATTTGGTTGAAGGCGGTCAGCAGGCCGAGAATTGTTCCGAGCAGGCCAATAAGCGGCGTGGCGTAGGCGATTGTTCCGAGAAGTGCGAGGTTTCGCTCGAGTCCGGGAACCTCGAGTTGGCCGGCTTCCTGGGCGATGTCGCGGAGTTCTTCGCGGGAGGCGTCATGCCGCAGAAGCATGGCATGAAGCACGCGAGGAACGGGGCCGGGGGTTCCGGCGCACTCCTGAATCGCCTCGGCGAGGTTTTGGTTTTTCAAAAGATTCGCGAGGCCGCGGAGGAAGTCGCCTGTTTTGATCGAGGCGCGGTGGAGGTGGACGAGGCGTTCGAAAAACACCCCCAGCGCGGTGATGCTGCAGGCGAGAATGAGCCACATGAGCGGTCCGCCCTTCTGCACGAGTTCCAACATATCAGGGCCAATCTAAATGGAACCCGAGGCGGGCGGCAATGGCATTCCCCCGAGGGGCGCGGCGGCGGAGGGAAGGGCGAGCGGGGCGCGGGAAAGCTCGCCGAGGGTGGCGGTGAGCTTTTCGCGCACGCCGGGGATGAAGCCACGGTCGGCGTGGACAACGAGCATGGTGAGGCGGTTGTTCTGAACAATGCTGAGCGGGCCGCGCTCGGTGTGGAGCGTTAGGGCGGGAACTGTTCCAATGCCGAGCTGGCTGGAGGATTCCTGCATGGCGGCGAGCATTTTCGAGGCGGTGGAACTCATCGCAACAAGGTCGAGGTTTTCGGGGACATTGTGCGAGGCGATGACGGCGTCGTCGCGGGTGAGCACGCAGGAGCGGATGCCGGGAAGGTCGCCGCATAATTCGACCACGCGGCGGACGGTGAGTTTTTCGTCCGTGAGAAAGAGGGCTTGGAGGGAATCCTGCTCAGGGAGGTCGGTGCCGGGATTTTCGGTTTCGAGAATCAAAGGCTCGATGATCGTGGAGACCGGCACGGCGGGGGAGAATCGGTGGAAGGTCGGGAGGCTTTGGATGAGCTCGATCAGGCGTTGGGGCTTGTCGGCGTCATTGTCGGGTAGGGGTTCGGGCAGCGCTTGATACGCGGTGGTTGGCTCAGGGAGGGGTTCGGCGGGCGATTCGTGCAAGGCCTCGGCTTCGATGGGTGGTTCCTCGGGGGAGGAATTGGTTTTCGCGAGGCGGTCGAGGTTTTGGGTGGCTTCGAGGAGGTTTTCGTCGGAGGGATCGGATGGCTTTTGGTCCGGGAAAAATTCGGAGCCAAGCTCGTAGGATTCCTCGCGCACGCGGTAGGCGGCGGCAAGGCGGTGAGCCGGAAGTTTGACGAATTCCTCGCCGGGCGGAAAAAGGTCGGGGCGTTCGCGGGCGAGGTCGCCGATCGGGATTTTCGGGACGATGTGGCGGAACGCGGCGCGGGCGTCGATCTCGATGAATTCCTCGCCGGGCAATTCGGCCAGAAGAAGCCGGGACGGGACGGCCGGAGCAAGATCCGCGAGGCGGAGGCGGATTTTTTCAACCGGACTTTGGCGGAAGCGGAGATTCGACGCAGGGTGGGTTGTGGCCGGTTCGGACATTTCTTTGTGTTGTCTGTAACGATCGGGGAGGTTATCCAAGCACGCTTTACTGGCAATACCGTGGACTTCGATTTCAAATTCACCAACGAGGGGTTGATCCCCGTGATCGTGCAAGAGGCTTCCGCAGCGGAGCGGCCGGCCGGGCGGGTTTTGATGTTCGCCTGGATGAACCGCGAATCGCTGGCGCTGACATTAGAGCGCGGGCTAATGACCTACTGGAGCCGTTCGAGAATGAAGCTCTGGCTCAAAGGCGAATCCAGCGGCCACACCCAGCGGGTCGTTCGGTGGTATGTCGATTGCGACAAGGATGTGCTGCTTTTCGAGGTCGAGCAGGAGACGGGGGCCTGCCACACGGGTTACGAGAGTTGTTTCTTCCAGGAAATGGACCGCGAGGGAAGGGCCCTGCCGGTCCGGGAATCGAAAATGTTCGACGATTCGGCGGTCTACAACCCCGTAAGCAAGGGTTAGGTTTCAGCCTCCACTGCGGGGCGCGATTTTTTGAGGGTTTTTTTGAACGGATTCGGCCGCGCGTTGTCGAATTCAAGACAAGCGTCCTCGGGAATTTTTCCCGAGAGGCGGAAAAAAACAAACTCAACTCTCAAAAACAATGGCATTCGAAGACATCGATACTGGCTTGCAACTCTATCTTCGTCAGATCGGGGAATATCCGCTGATCACTGTGGAAGAAGAGGTAAAACTAGCCCGTCGCATCAAGCGCGGCGACAAGGAGGCGCGCGCCATCATGGTCCGCTCGAACCTCCGTCTGGTCGTCAAAATCGCACGCGACTACAGCAATTTCGGACTTCCGCTCTTGGACCTCATTTCGGAGGGAAACATCGGCCTGATGAAGGCTGTCGAGCGTTTCGACCCCAAAAAAGGCGGCAAGCTCAGCACCTACGCGGCGTGGTGGATCAAGCAATCCATCAAGCGCGCGCTGGCGAACCAGAGCAAAACGATTCGCCTGCCTGTCCACTTGGTCGATAAAATCGCCAAACTTCGCCGGGTTTCCAACCAGATGACGGAAGAACTCGGCCGCGAGCCCACCGACGAGGAATTGGCCGAAGAGGTCGGCATGGCCCCAGCCAAGGTCGCCTCGCTCAAAAGCGCCGCGATCCGTCCGACTTCGCTCGACCAACCTCTCGGCGACGAGGACAACACCTCGCTCGGCGACATCATCGGCGACGAGGAGGCGCAGACGCCTTTTGAGCAGCTTCGCGACAAGGATCTCCGCGACGAGGTGGGCGATTTGCTGGGTGTGCTCGACGACCGCGAGCGCAAGATCATCAACTCGCGCTTCGGCCTCGATGGTCACAAGACCAAGACGCTCGAGGAGGTCGGGGTGAAATTTGGCGTCACGCGCGAGCGCATACGCCAACTTCAAAACATTGCCCTGCGCAAACTCCGCCGCGCCCTTCACAAAAAGGATCGTTCCAAGTTGGAGGTCCCGGCCTGAATTCTTTTTCATGGGTAGGGTGGGAACCGGATGGTGGCGCAAGCCGCCATCCGGTTCCTCGCTTTCCGTCTTGCGGGGGCCAGCCCGGCGGAGTTTTGATTGATCCATGGGAGACCACTCCGCCTTGCACCAAACCCTCCGGGATGCCGTGAAAGCACGTCTCGATCTCGTCGCTGACCACGCCTTCCGTGATCGTGACCCTGCCGCCCATCTCTCCGCTCTCAAGGGCGCGGCGCACAGATTGGATGCCGAAGTGGCCGGTCTTCCGGTAGATGCCCACCCAACCCTTCGCCATTACCTCGAACGCCAAAGTTACACCAAAGCCCTTGCTTGGCTGGATGAGGTGTTGTTGGGCGCATCTAACTGAAAATATGAGCTGTCTCCGACGCAAATGGCGTTGTCTTTTTTAACCTCACCCTCCAGCGTTTCGTCACTCCAGTGATCGAAACGAAGCCATCCCCAAAAAATCCGCTATGAAAAAAATTCGTTTCAAATCCGGTCAGGTCATTTTCAAGGAAGGTGACCGCAGCCTCGAAGCCTACCGAATTCTCACAGGCAAAGTTCAGATCACGATTCAGGGGGAGGCCAAGCCGATCATTCTCGCCCAGCTCCGCGACGGGGACATTTTTGGCGAAATGGGCATGGTTGATGAGCGGCCCCGGTCAGCCTCGGCGCATGCTGTTCTCGACACCGAATGCGAGGTGATGACGCCACGGGATTTTCAGGTGACGATTCTCCAAAATCCGCAGCGCCTTTTGCCGTATCTGGCCACTTTCTTTGAAAGGCTGCGCACGGTCACCAACCGCTTGAATCTCGAAATGCGGGTCCGCGCCCGCGAATCCGCGCCAGGTGTCCAACCGCCAACCCTCTCAAATACGAAATCCAAAATTTCACCGCCCACATCTGTCGCGCACCACCCGGAACGAACACGGCTTCATCCCATGCATGCTAGTTACCAACCCGCCTCGGAAGACCACCCGGATCTGGAGGCAATCACCTTTTCCGCCCTGAATCCGCTGACCGCCTCGAAATTCGAAGAGCCCCTCGGCGACTTGGCAATCGAGAAGTTTCCTTTCCGCATCGGCCGACACAACCACGAGGAGGGCTCGGTTTTTTCCTCGAATGATTTTTCCATTCCCGACAAGCAACCCTTCCAAGTCTCTCGCAACCACTGCTCGATCGAGCGGGAGGGGGATCATTATTTCGTCCGCGACCGAGGAAGCACGCTAGGAACCATCGTCAACGGCGTGCCCATCGGCGTCCAGCACGGCACGCTCACGGTCGACTTGAAGAAAGGCGAAAACATCCTCGTCGTGGGATCGCAGAGGAGTCCCTACAAGTTCCGGATCGAACTCGCCTAAAGAAAATCGCCCGCCGGGTCGCGGCGGGCGGAGTTTTCAAGTGATCAGTGCAGGGCGTGAGGCCCTTTACTTGCCGACGGCAGCTTTGACGATTTCCGAGAAGGCCAGTGATTCCAAGCTCGCGCCGCCGACGAGGGCGCCGTCGATGTCGGGTTGGCTGAGGAGCGTCGCGGCATTCGCGGGTTTCACGCTGCCGCCATATTGAATCCGGACCTTGTTTGCGGTTTCCGCGTCGGAGATTTCGGCGAGGACTTTGCGAACATGCGCGTGGGCGTCTTGCGCCTGCTCGGGGGTCGCGTTGCGGCCGGTGCCGATGGCCCAGACGGGCTCGTAGGCGATCACGACGCTCGGGAGTTTTTCGGCAGGAACTCCTGCAAGGCTGCCGCGAAGTTGAGTGGTGAGGATTTCGGTTTCGCGGCCCGCGTCGCGCTCTTCCAAAGTCTCGCCCACGCAGACGATCGGCTTGAGGCCGCAGGCGAGGGCCGTGTGGACTTTTTTGTTAATCAATGCATCGGTCTCGCCGAAAATCTGGCGGCGTTCGCTGTGGCCGAGGATCACGAAGCGGACGAAAAGCTCACGCAGCATCGCCGGGCTGATCTCGCCAGTGAATGCACCCGACATTTCGAAATACATGTTCTGCGCGCCAAGGCTGATTTTTTGTGAGCCGCCGAGGAGTTCGGAGAGTTTGGCGATCGCGGTGAAGGGGGGGGCGATCACGATTTCCACGCCGTTCACACTTTCGACATGGGTGCGGAAGCTCTCGAGGTAGCTGACCGTTTCGGCGACGGTCATGTTCATCTTCCAGTTGGCGGCGATAATTTTTTTGCGCATGGGTTTTAAAATAGGCCGGACTTGATAGCCATTGCCGCGCCTCTCCGCAATACGGATCGAGACCTGTCGCTTGATTTCGGTGATCGTCCGTGGAAAATCGGAGGCATGCGAAACGGGTTTCGTTGCCGGTTACTCCTCGCCCTCGCTCTCGGCATGTGGGTTTTTCTTACCGCTGGGGAAATTCGTGCGGACGACTTGATCCGGTCGGTTCAAAAAAAATTACACGCGCTGGGTTTTTACAAAGGGAAGGTGGACGGATCGCCCGGCAGCATGACGAACGCGGCGATTCGGCGGTTCCAGATCGCTCAAAACCTCAAGGTCACCGGCGAACTCAACCACCAAACCCTAGCCAAGCTCGGCTTGGAGGGACGCGCGCTGGCTCCTGATTATACCGCGATCGGGCGGTTTTTTGCGGGCGGCCCCTTTGCTCGCGCCGAGGCGAATTCGCAAGTCGAAACCCTCCGCAAAATCCAGGGAATCCTCGCTGCTGCGGGCTTCTATGCCGGTCCGCACAATGGAATGCCCAGCGCTACTTTGGTCGCCGCTTTGAAGGAATGGCAAAGCGCCCAGGGGCTTTCTCAAAGCGGCCGCATGGATTCGGCCACTGCCGCTAAATTGGGTCTGGAGTAATCCCGTTTTTTTAAAGCGTGACCCTGTGGGGGAGAAGGGCTGTGCCGTGGCCGGGGGTGTGGATTTCGGGGGATGGGAGAGTCTGTGGGAGGTTTTGGCGGATGGTGTCGCGGGCTAGCTCGGCGGTGTTGCAGTCCTCACTGAGGTGCGCGAGGAGGATGTGACGGAGGTTCTCGGTAGCGATTTCGGCGACGAGTTTCGCGGCGGCTTGGTTGGAGAGATGGCCGTGGCGTGAGAGGATGCGTTGTTTGACGGACCACGGGCGCTTGGTGTCGTTTTGGAGGAGGGTTTCGTCGTGGTTGGTTTCGATGACGAGGGCTGTGACGCCTTGGACTGCGTGGATGATCTGGCGGGTGGCGTAGCCGAGGTCGGTGAGGATGCCGAGGGAGGATTTGGGTGAGGACACGACGAAGCCCACGGGGTCGGCGGCGTCGTGCGGAACGGAGAAGGGGTGGATGCGGAGGCCGCCGAGTTCAAAGGCTGCGCCGGTGTGGAAGAGGTGCCAATCGGTTTCGATCGAGCTTTTGCGGAGGCTGTCGGCGGTGAGGGGATTGGTGAAAATGGGGACGCGGTTTTTGGAGCAGAAGACCTTCAGCCCTCGGGTGTGGTCGCCGTGCTCGTGGGTGAGCAGGATGCCATCGAGGGATTCGGGTCGGATCCCGAGGGCGAGGAGACGGGTTTCAAGCTGGCGGGCGCTGAGACCGGCATCGACCAACAGGGTCGAGGTTTCTCCACGGACGAGCAGGGAATTTCCCGAACTGCCGGAGGCGAGGACGGTGATTTCGAGCACGGACGTGCCCGGCTAGCCGAGGGCCAGCTGGGCGGTGGCGATTTCCAGAATCTCGTTCGTAATGCCGGCTTGGCGGGCCTTGTTGTATTCTAGCGTAAGGTCCTTCACCAAATTCTTGGCGTTGTCGGTCGCGTTTTTCATGGCGACCATCCGCGCGCTGTGTTCCGAAGCGCGGGTGCCGAGTTGGGTCTGGTAGACGAGATAGTGGATGTAGGCGGGGAGGATGGCATCGAGGACCGCGTTGGCGGAGGGCTCGAATTCCAGGCCGCCCTCGATCGGAGGCAGGGCCTCGTAGTCGGTTTTGATGCCGACTTCGTCGAGGCTGGTGATCGGAAGAATCGGGTAGGCTGTGGGGGATTGGGTGAGCGTGTTGATGAAGCGCGGGTAGAGTAGGGTGACCTTGTCCACGGTGTGATCGAGGAACTTCTCGATGCAGAATTTGGAGATCTGCTTGCACTGCGGGAAGGTCGGGCGCTCCTGGAGCGGGAAGTCGGCGATCATCTGGCGCTTCAGGCGGGAGAGGAATTGGGTGCCCTTGCGTCCGATGCTCACGAAAAGGGTTTTTGCGGGATCGTAGGCGGCAGCTTCACGGAGCACATTCGTGTTCAGTGCGCCGCAGAGCCCCTTGTCGGTGGTCATCAAAATCACGAGCTCCTTGCCGTTGC
>CAWUMN010000055.1:0-9015 GCA_963923595.1 uncultured bacterium | reverse complement strand
ACCCCGCCGATCTCGAGTCCCTCAAAGACGCCGCCGCCTACCGCGCCCAAATCGGCAGGTAAACGCCATTCGCCCTGATGAAGTCGATCCTGCCCGAACTCGAACGCTTTTGGCGCACCGACGACGGACTCACCGACATCGAGCGCGCCGAGCTTTTCGGCATCGACCTCTCTCTCCTCGACGAAAACCTCCGCCTCACCCCGCTGGAACGCCTCCGCCAAAACGACCGCCTCCTCAACGAAGCCGAAGCCCTGCAAGCGGCCCTTGCCGAGTCCCATGAAAAGCCTTGAGCGAATCACTGAAAGGCTCGCCCGCTCGAATGTTGATTTTATCGTCTGTGGAGGTCTCGCCGCCCTCTTGCACGGGGGATCACTCCTCACTCGGGATGTGGATATCATTTGTCCGATGGATTCGGAAAATCTGGGGCGTATTTTCGATGCCCTTGCCGAGTTGAACCCCTGCCATCGGATGACTCCGCAGAGGCTTCCGTTCACTAGAGAGCAGGCTGCGTCCGGCGGATTGAAAAATCTCTACCTTTGCACCGATTGGGGGCAACTCGACTGCCTCGGAGAAATCAAGGGGCTGGGTGGCTTCAAAGAATGCCTGCCATTAAGCCAAACCATCCAGATTTCAGGATTGAAGATTCCCACCCTCACGCTGGATGCGTTGATCGAGGCCAAGCGGGCCATGGGGCGCCCGAAGGATCTCCAAACCGTTCTTGAACTCCAAGCCCTGCGTCAAAAGCGGAGCTGATTTTCCCGCATTTTTCTTCGCCAATCGCGGTCGCTTTCGCATACTCCCCCGTCTAGACATGACCGCCTTTTCCAACCGCCATATCGGCCCCGACTCCAAGGAAATCCAAACCATGTGCGCCGTTGTCGGCGTGCCTTCGCTCGATGTCTTGATCCATGAAACCGTTCCCTCCTCTATCCGTCTCCAAAGCGAACTGAACCTCCCCGCCGCGCGCTCTGAGGAAAAGGCCCTCGCCGACCTCCGCGCCATCATGTCGGAGAACAAAATCGCCGCAAACCACCTCGGCATGGGCATCTACGGCACGCACACGCCTGCCGTCATTCGCCGCAACATTCTCGAAAATCCCGGCTGGTATACCGCCTACACCCCCTACCAAGCCGAGATCGCCCAAGGCCGCCTCGAGGCGCTTCTCAATTTCCAGACGATGGTCTGCGACCTCACCGCAATGCAGATTTCCAACGCCTCCCTCCTCGACGAGGCGACCGCCGCCGCCGAGGCGATGACGCTTTGCCACGACATCAAGGGCGGCGATGCGATTTTCGTGGCAGACCATGTCCACCCCCAAACCCTTGCCGTCCTTCAAACCCGCGCGGAGCCCCTCGGGATCAAGGTTCTCACTGGTCCTGCCGAAAATCCCCCCGCCGAACCCGTCTTTGCCGCCCTCTTTCAATACCCAGCCACCGACGGCTCGATTGGCGATCTGGAAAATCTCATCGCTCGCGTTCATGCCGTCGGCGCCCTCGCCATCGTTTCCGCCGACCTCCTTGCGCTGACCCTCCTGAAGCCTCCCGGCGAATGCGGAGCCGATGTCGTGATCGGTTCGAGCCAGCGTTTCGGCGTCCCTTCCGGCTATGGCGGACCTCATGCCGCCTTCCTTGCGACCCGCGATGAACACAAGCGCCGACTCCCCGGCCGACTCGTTGGTGTTTCAAAGGACGCCGCTGGCAACCCCGCCTTGCGCCTCACCCTCCAGACCCGCGAGCAACACATCCGCCGCGACAAGGCGACCAGCAACATTTGCACCGCCCAGGTCCTCCTCGCCGTCATGGCCTCGATGTATGCCGTCTACCACGGCGCCGAGGGACTTCGCTCCATGGCGGAGCGCATACACCGCCATGCCGCGAATCTCGCCGAGTCGCTTAAAAACACAGGACATACCGTCCACCACGCCGCGTTTTTTGACACGGTCTGTGTGACTCCAAAAAACCAGCCCGCCTCGGCCTTGGTCGATCGCGCCGCAAAAGCCGGCATCAACCTCCGCCTTCTCAATCCGACTACGATCACCATCTCGCTCGACGAAACCACCGAAGATCTCGGTCCATTGCTCGAGCTCTTTGGCGCGACACTCGCCGAATCCCCCGCAAAAACACCGCAACGCACCTCGCCCTTTCTCACCCACCCGGTCTTCAACACGCACCACACCGAGACCGAGATGCTCCGCTACATCCGCCGCCTCCAGGCGAAGGACCTTTCGCTCACGACCTCGATGATCCCGCTCGGTTCGTGCACGATGAAGCTCAACGCGACCTCTGAGATGCTCCCGGTCACATGGGACACCGTCTCCTCGCTCCACCCCGCCGCGCCCGCCGATCAATCCCTCGGCTACCAAAAAATGGCGCGCCAGCTCGAGGAATGGCTCGCCGAGATCACCGGATTCGCCGCCGTTTCGCTCCAACCCAATGCAGGCTCCCAAGGCGAATACGCCGGACTCCTCGCCATCCGCGCCTGGCACCGCTCGCGTGGCGAAAGCCAGCGCACCGATTGCCTCATCCCCGTCTCCGCGCACGGCACGAACCCCGCTAGTGCCGTCATGGCCGGCATGAAAGTCGTCCCTGTCGCCTGCGACACCTCCGGAAACATCGACCTCGCCGACCTCCGCGCCAAAGCCGAATCCCACCGCGACACGCTCGCTTGTGTGATGGTCACCTACCCTTCCACGCACGGTGTCTTCGAGGAGGGTATCCGTGAAATTTGCGAAATCGTCCACGCCGCCGGTGGCCAGGTTTACATGGATGGAGCCAACATGAACGCCCAGGTCGGGCTCTGCCGTCCTGGGGATTTCGGGGCGGATGTCTGCCACTTGAACCTCCACAAAACCTTCTGCATTCCCCATGGTGGCGGAGGTCCCGGAGTCGGCCCCATCGGAGTTGCCAAGCACCTCGCGCCCTTCCTCCCCGGCGACCCGCTTGAAAAAAACAACGCCGTCGGTCCCGTGTCGCAGTCGAACCTCGGCAGCGCCAGCATTCTTGTTATTTCCTGGATGTATATCGCGATGATGGGCCCACGCGCCCTGCGAGACGCCACCGCCGTTTCGATTCTCAACGCGAACTACATCGCCGCCCGCCTCGGGAAATTCTTCCCGGTTCTTTACAAGGGAAAATCCGGCCGTGTCGCCCACGAGTGCATCCTCGATTTGCGCGAGTGGAAACAACGCGCCGGCATCGAGGTTGAGGATGTCGCGAAACGCCTGATGGATTTTGGATTCCATGCCCCGACCATGAGCTGGCCGGTTGCCGGAACCCTCATGGTCGAGCCGACCGAAAGCGAATCCCTCGCCGAGATCGACCGCTTTTGCGACGCCATGATTACGATCCACGGCGAGCTCCTCGCGATCGAATCTGGCGCGCTCGACAAAACCAACAACCCGCTCAAAAACGCCCCGCACACCGCGGCGGCCGTCACCGCCGACGATTGGACGCGACCCTACCCGCGCTCGCAAGCGGCCTGGCCCGCCCCTTGGCTCCGCCAGCACAAGTTCTGGCCGTCCGTCGCCCGTATCGACAATGTCCACGGCGACCGCCACATCTTCTGCTCCTGCCCGCCGATGGTGGGGGCGTAGGCCTTGGTCTCAGCCTTTCTTCGCCGTGCTCTGGATATAAAGTTCGCGGAGCTGCTTGAAGTCCGCCTCGGCGGGTGATTGGGTCATCATCTCCACGCCGCGGTTGTTTTTCGGGAAGGCGATGACATCGCGAATGCTTTCCTCTCCGGCGATGAGCATGACGAGTCGGTCGAGGCCGAGGGCGATGCCACCGTGAGGAGGGGCGCCGAACTGAAAGGCTTTCAGGATATGGCCGAAGAGGAGTTGCTGCTTCTCGGCATCCACGCCGAGGACGCTAAACATTTTCGACTGCAGGTCGGACTCGTGAATCCGCAGGCTGCCGCCGCCGATCTCTACGCCGTTGAGGACGACATCATAGGCCACGGCGCGAATCTTTCCGTATTCGCCGGCCTCAAGCAGCGGAAGATCCTCGGCGCAGGGGCGGGTGAAGGGGTGGTGGACGGCGTTCCACTTCTGCTCCTCCTCACTCCAGCCGAGCAGCGGGAAATCGACGACCCAGAGGAAGTTCAGCGCGGTGGAGTCCTTGAGCGTTCCAAGCATTTCAGCGACGCGTAGGCGGACCCGGCCGAGGGTTTCGCAGGCGGTTTCCCATTTGTCGGCACCGAACAAAATGAGGTCGCCTTCCTTGATGGCGAGGCGCTCGGTGAGCGCGGATTTTTCGGCGTCAGTGAAGAATTTGACGATCGGGGATTTCCATTCGCCGTTCTCGACCTTGATGAATGCGAGGCCTTTCGCACCCGCCTGCTTGGCGAGCTCGGTGAGGTTTTCGATCTGGCCCGTGGTGATACACGCGAGGCCTTTCGCATTGATGGCTTTCACCACGCCGCCGCCATCGAGGGCGCCTCGGAAGACTTTGAACTGCGTGTCGCGGAAGACATCACCGAGGTCGGTGATCTCCATGTCGAAGCGGGTGTCGGGCTTGTCGCTGCCGAAGCGATCCATCGCTTCGCGGTAGGTCAGGCGCTGGAAGGGGGTCGGAATTTCAATGCCCTTGGTCTCGCGGAAGACGGCGGCGAGGAGCTTTTCCATGAGGCCGAGGATGTCGTCCTGCGTGATGAACGAGGCCTCGACATCGAGTTGGGTGAACTCGGGCTGGCGGTCGGCGCGTAGGTCTTCGTCGCGGAAGCAGCGGGCGATTTGGAAATACTTCTCCACGCCGGCGACCATGAGGAGTTGCTTGTATTGCTGCGGGGCCTGCGGGAGCGCGTAGAACGCTCCGGGCGTGAGGCGCGAGGGGACAAGGAAGTCGCGGGCGCCTTCGGGGGTGCTCTTCGAGAGGATCGGAGTCTCGATTTCCAGGAAGCCCTCGGAGTCCATCACATCGCGCATGGTCTTCACGACGCGGTGGCGCAGGCGCAAATTGCGGCTCATGTTTTCGCGGCGCAGGTCTAGGTAGCGGTAGGTGAGCCGCAGGTCTTCGTTGGAAACCTTGTCGTCGAGCTGGAAGGGGAGGACCTCGGCGGCGTTGAGGATGTCGAGCGCGCTGGCGACGAGTTCGATCGAGCCAGTGGCCAACTTGGAGTTTTCGGTTCCGGCGAGGCGAGGGGCGACTTTGCCGGTAACGCGGATGACATCCTCGCTGCGAAGTTCGTGGGATTTCTTCGCGGCTTCGGGATTTTCCTCGGGGCGGAAGACGACCTGCGTGATGCCTTCGCGGTCGCGGAGGTCGATGAAAATGAGTCCGCCGTGGTCGCGACGGGAGGCAACCCAGCCGCAGAGGGTGGCTTCGGTGCCGGAGTGTTCGGAGCGGAGGGCGTTGCAGTGGTGGGTGCGGTAGGACATCGGAGTTTTAAGTTTAAATTTTGTAAGTTTTAAGTTTCGGGGCGAGGGCGGCGTGGTCGAGGGATTCCTCGGCGCGGGTGGCGAGGTGCTTCAGCTTCACCTGCGGCCATTCCTGCCCGATGACGACGGCGTGGCGCGCGCCAAGGTGTTCGGCTTCCTGAAATTGCTTGCCGACTTTCGCTGACTTGAGCGGGAAGTCGGTGGAGAGGCCGAGTTCGCGGCAGGTCTGGACTACTTGAAGGGCTTCGGTGCGGCGCGTCTCGTCGGCGATGACGACAAACACATCGCTGGCCTGCGCGAGCGCGGCTTGGAGTTTTTTGGCCGCGGCGGGGGTTTCGTCGATGAGGTGGCCGAGGACGACATCGCCCATGCCGAAGCCGATGGCAGGAAGGTCGGCGGCCCCGTCGCTGAGGCCTTTGACCAAACCGTCGTAGCGTCCGCCGCCAGCGAGGGCGCGGAGGTTTTTCGAGCGGTCGAAAACCTCGAAAACCACGCCGGTGTAGTAGGCGAGGCCACGCACAATCGAGAGATCAGGTTGGATAAATCCGGAAAGCCCACGCGCGGCGAGGGCCTCAAGAACGGGAGCAAACGCCTCGGGGCTTCCCGCGGCGATGAAGGCCTTCAGATCAGCGACGGTCAGGCCGGTCGGCGAGAGTTTCGCGTTCAGTTTTTCCTCGGGTTCGCGCTCGAGTTTGTCCGCGCAGGCGAGGGCTGTGCGGCAGGCCGCCTCGTCGCATCCACGGGATTGGAGGAAATCCATCCACGCCTTGCGGTCGCTCAGGCGAACGACGAAATGCTCGGCGGTGAGGCCAAAGGCACGCAATAGGTCGATCGCCAAGGCGATGATCTCGGCGTCGGCCTGCGGCGAGGACTCGCCGAGGATGTCTGCATTAAACTGCAAAAACTCGCGGAGCCGGCCCTTCTGCTGGCGCTCGTGACGGAAGAAATTCGAAACGCAAAACCACTTCATTGGTTTGCGGTAGTGTTTCTCGCGGGCGGCGACCATGCGGGCGAGGGTGGGCGTCATTTCGGGGCGCAGCGCCACCTCGCGACCGCCGCGGTCGGTGAAGGAATAGAGTTGCTCGAGAATCTCCGCGCCGGCCTCGTTTTTTTTACGGTAGAGATCGGTGCTCTCTAGAACCGGGCCGTCGAATTCCACGAAGCCATAGCGCCGCGAAACCTCGCGCCATGTCGACACGACATGGTTGCGGCGCGCGCAGTCCTCTGGAAAAAAATCCCGGAACCCCGGCAACCCGTGGATCATCGCGCCGTCCTCCCGGCCATTTTCTTATCTCGACCAAAAATCATCGCGGGAGAATGCGTGGTTCGCGCCGTCCTGCCCAAGCTAAAATTCGGCCATTCCAAGCGGGTGGCTTGCATTTCGCGGAACCCGCCGTAGTTTTTCCCCACCCAAAAGGGGGCGTAATGGTTTCGACTTTGAGTGTGAAGCCCGGCCCGCATGTCGAGGATGATTCGTTGGCCTCGTAAAAAATCGGATCAAACCAATAAATGCAGATTACGAAGATCTCGCTCTCGCGGCCTAATTGAGCCGTGACGCATTCCAGCCGACGCCTGCTAGGCGGGAATGCGACGACAGCAGGCTGGTCTGGGATGGAGCGACCGCTACCCCGGATGAATCGATATCGTGGACGCTCTGGGGATGGAAGCGTGACGGCTCGCCCGCCCTCCCCGAGACCAAAAACCGTCTAAACATGTAGAAGGTTGTGTGGATCATTTTAAGGACAGGGGTTCGACTCCCCTCGCCTCCAATTCCTCCCCGGAAAAAGGACGCTGCGATGTGTCAGTTGAGCCGGGGATTGTCAGGAGCCTCGGAGAGCAGATGGAAAACCGGCCCCGCGCCACGCATGATTTTTTTCCACGCCGTCCCGGGGGATTTCATTTCGATCAATTCCCGCGAGGGGGTCACGACGAGCCAGGCGTTTTGTTGGATTTCCTGTTCGAGCTGGCCGGCGGACCAACCAGAGTAGCCGGCAAAGACGCGAAGCCCATCCTCCCAGCCTCGGAGCGATTCCTCCTCCTCGCCGCCGTTGAATGCGCGGAAGGCGACCATGCTGGGATTGTCGCGCCATTGCAGGCTCGCGAGCAGCATTTTTCCGTCATCCACCGGACCTCCAAAAAAAGCGGGAGCCTTCGGTCCGCGCCACGCCGCGAAGTCGATCGGGCGGTTCAGCACGAAGCCGGTCGCGCCGTCCTCGGGGCTGTGTTGGGACAAAAAAACAATCGTGCGGTGGAAATTCGGATCGCGCAGGTCGGGATGCGCCACGAGGAGCGACCCGGTCAGATTGTCGCCGACTTTCATGGGATCATCCATAGCACAAAAGAGGATGGGGTGGAGCGAGAGAATTCCTCTCACGAATACAGCGCGTGGACGAGAGCCTGGCAGCGTTCATGGGGCAGAACGCCCAGTTCCATTTGGTTCATCACATAGGCGAAGGCAAGGTTGCGATCGGGGTCGGCAAACGCGAGGCTCCCACCCGCTCCCGCATGGCCGAAGGCCGAGGTCGAGGGGCCAAGCATCGAGCGGATTTTTCTGCCGTTGGCGTCCACCGGATCGCGCGTGAAGCCCGCGCTGAATGCCATCTCGCGCTGAAGCACGGGATCGAATCCCTGCGCGGCGGGGGCGGTGATCCACCCGAGGATTTCGGGATCCAAAAAAATGCGCCCCCGCCAGGAACCGCCATTCGCAAGCATCGCAAAAAATTTCGCCAATGCGCGGGCCGAGCCAATTCCTCCCATCGCGGGGAGCGAGGCGGAGCGGACTTGCCGGGCGTTCATCGCTGAAGCCGCCGCAAGGCCTGCGGGACTCGCGAAAGCGCGGCGCGTGAGAGATGCGGCATCGGTGAAAGCTTTAAGAAAAAGCTCGTCGGCCTTGGCAGGCGGGCCGGGCCTCGGCGCCAGCATCGTTGCCACGCGGTGATGCTCGCTTTCGGGCAGGCCGATCCAGAAATCCAGCCCGAGGGGCTCGGCGAAGACCCTCCACCAGCGCGCACCGAGGCTTTCGCCATCGGCGAGGCGGCGGACGATTTCGTCGAGTAGGAATCCTAAAACCCTTGGCGAGTAGGCGGGGCCTGCTTCAGGCGGGAGTTGCGGACGCTGGCGCTCGATGGCGCGGACCACGCTTTCGCGGTCGAGAAGATTGGCGGTGGAATCATCCAAAGCGCAAAGGCCCGCGCGGTGGGTCATCACATGCCCGAGTGTCAACCGCTCCTTGCCGGCCTGCGCGAACTCCGGCCAAAACGCCGCCACTGGCGTTTCCAAATCCAAGCCTGCCGCATGAATCGCGTGGAGAGCGCAAGCGCTGGACGGGGCTTTCGTCGCCGACCAAACCAAAACGATGGTCGAGTCATCCCAAGGCTCGCTCCGCGCGGCGTCGCGAAATCCTCCCTGCAGCGAAAGCACTTCCTCCCCGTCCTCGAATACACAGAGCGCCGCGCCGACCTCGCGGCCCTCGTCGAAATTCCGGCGGAACGCCTCCTCGACCGCCCTCACAACTCTTGGCGCAGCGAGTGGAGATCGGGATCGAGCTTTGCGATCTCGCGGAATTTGTCATCCATCGCGAAGCTCGTCTGGACGTAGTCGCGCGCGGCGTTAAGATCCCCCAGCACGGCCGAGTAGCAGGC
>CAWUMN010000054.1:0-9024 GCA_963923595.1 uncultured bacterium | reverse complement strand
TTCATCGCGGCATCCACGATGGTGAAGGTTTTGGCGGGCGTTTCCTTCACATACTGGACAGTCGAGAGGAGCGCGCCGGCGTTTCCGACGATGAACCGGCCGGGCTCGAAAAGAATCCGCAAGCCGAGCGGCTTGAGGATCGGAATGATCGCGGCGGCGTAGGCCTCGGGCGTGATGCGCGTGCCGGGCTTCTGCGCGAGCCACCAATCGGGCGAACCGCTTTTCAGCGCCTCGTCGTAAACAATCCCGATGCCGCCACCGAAGTCGAAAAACTCGAGCCCGTGCTCGGCGTGGATTTGCTTCACGAGATCGGCGAGCTTTTGGGCGGCCTCGGCGAAGGGTCCGGCCTCGAGGATTTGGGATCCGATGTGGGTCTGGACGCCACGGATTTTGAGATGCGGTAGCGACGCAGCGACCTTGTAGACCTCCGGTGCGCGGTCGAGCCCGATGCCAAACTTGTTTTTGCTTTTTCCGGTGGAGATGAACTTGTGCGTCTTGGCATCGACATTCGGATTCACGCGGATGGCGATCGGAGCCTTCACCCCGAGTGAACCGGCGACCTCGTTGATGCGCTCGAGTTCGCCCTCGCTTTCGACATTGAAGGAGTAGACGCCCTCGCGGAGCGCGTAGGCGATTTCCTCGCGGGTCTTGCCGACTCCGGCAAAGGTGCAGCGGTCGGCGCGGGCTCCGGCCTTGAGCACTCGGAACAACTCGCCGCCAGAGACGATGTCGAATCCCGAGCCGAGGCGGGCGAGGAGTTGAAGGACGGCAAGGTTCGAATTCGCCTTCACCGCGTAGCAGACGAGGTGGTCGAGCGGAGCGAGCGCAGTATCGAGACGGCGGTAGTTTTCGCGAATCGTGTTCGCCGAATAAACATAGGCGGGCGTCCCGAAGCGGTCCGCGATTTCATCAAGCTTCACTCCCTCGCAATGCAGCGAGCCGTCGACATAGGAAAACGAATGCACCGCGGGAAAATGGGGAGCTTTCCCCGCGCTGTCAATCGGACGCTCGCGGCTACTGGCCGCGGCGGACGCGGGAGCCGGGGAAGTTCACGATGAAGCGCCACACGACCTTCTCGCGATTCTCGATTTCCCAAGTCTCGGGATTGATCTTGAACGGCTCGTCGTAGCGCCGGATGTCGATCACTACATCGTAGCCGCGGTCACTGAAAACATCGATGATCATGGCCAGAACAAGCGGATCGGTCAGGATTGGGCTTTCTGAATTGATGTGGGCCCGCCCGGACATTGTGTGGCGGCGGATGATCGGCATGAATTTCTCGTGGATCAATTGGACCGCCTGCTCGAAAAGCTCTGGATGTTCGGCATTGTAGGAGTCGAGTCGATTCACCAGTTCCTGCCGAGCGTGGATGCTCAGGTCGCGGGCGATGGGAATCCGGGCGATGCGGTCGTAGGTCGAATGGTCTAGCTCGAGCGAACTCTGGTAGCGCAATTCATCCTGAATGCGGCGCTGAACCTCATCCACTGAGCCGTGGGCGTTCACATAGTGGTAGAAGAAAACCTCGCGCAGGGTCTTGAGGGATTCGTAGGTGAGTTCCTTGAAAGTGCGGTAGCGGTTGCGGGCGGAGTCTTCGGAAAGATCGGTCGCGCGGGTCTCGAGCATTTCGCCAACGCCAGAGGCCTCGACCGCCGCGTTGTGGGCGCGGGCGCGCTGGCCGCGGAGGATTTGGCGGCGCACCGATTCCGCCTCGTCCACAAAAAGCACGACGATGTGGAACATCGGCTTGCGGAACTGCGACGCAAGGGGAGTTCCCGCATAGCGGTTGCGGAGTTCGTTCAATTTCTCGTGGAGCAGGCGAAGGCAAAGAACCTGAACTTTCGTGCGCGGATAGCCATCCACCACCACGCCGGTCTGGTTTTCCGGATTGAGCAGGGCGCGAAGTAGCAAACCGGTCACCTCGCGATCGCCGACCATCATTCCGGCATCGATCAATTTCCGCGCCGCCGGGCTTTTCAAAAGATCGCTGACCACGATCGGCTTCGCCGTGTAGCTGCGGTAGGATTGGATGAAACGAGTTTGGGTTCCCTTACCGGCGCCGGGCGCGCCGTTGAGCCAGACGACTTCGTTCGGAAAACGCAGGCCCTCGATGCCGACCTCCTGCTCCAGTTCGTTCCAAGCGGAGTTGAAAATGAGGTTCGCATCCTTGACCTCGAGATCGACGGTGGATTTTTGAGGAGCGGCGGGCGTGGCAGGGGACTCCTGCTGATCAGTTTCGATGGAGTCAGGCATGGTCTAAATCGGGTTCCAGAAAGCGAGTTCCATGGTGCCGTCGAGTCGGCGCCACACGATGGCACGGACACGATACGGCTGGTTGTTTTTGGTTAAATCCAGCTCGAGCCGGTAGTTCAATCCGGCGACCACTTGGCGCTCGGCGGAGACGATGCGTTTGAGCACAAGTGGCTCGTGAAGTTTTTTGGAAACCGCTCCAACGGCGAAATTCACCACCGCGCGGGTCTCCGCATCAACTTTCACCTCCGAAAAACCGCCAGGCAGCGGCGGCTTCGCTTCGGCACAGGCGGAAGCGAGCAAGGAGCAAAGTAGGCCGATCAAGAAAACTTTACGCACAATGTTCAAAGTCATTCGGTCAGTAGAGCGGCGAACTTGCACAGATTGCGTGCAAACAGCAAACCCTGCTTTTTCTGGGCTTGGCAACAGCTTGGCAACCCGACGGAGTTGAGTTTCCATACCTGCCGCAGCTATTGACCAAACGGTTCGCTCTCAACGGAGCCACTCGCGATCCATGGGTGTTGACGCGATGCCAGCAACATCCCCATCCGATCAATAAACCGTATCACAAGATAACTTTAACCACTACCCTCCCCAGCGACCGCCTTCGGACAAGCCGGGGACCCAGTTGCGGAGGTGGCCATTGGAGTAATCCGTCTTGCCGATCGCACCGATCATTTTTTTGCCGGTGGCACGGCGCCATTGTTTGGCCATGCTCTCGCCGGAGTGGCAACCCCAGCTTTTGATGAAGGCGTCGCGGGTAAAAATCCCCCGGTGGATGCGGGCGAGCTCGCTTTCGTGCAGCCAACTCTTCGAGCCGCTGTCGATCTGATTGCTGTAGTCGAACATGAAGCAGGCCCGATTCGAATGGCCGAAAAACTCGAAATTGGCGATCTTCACCCGGTCGCGAGGTTTTCCCTGGTTGAGGTAGTCAATGACATCCTGCCCTTGGTCGAACCACACAAGGTTGACGCCGTATTTGTCCCGCACCGAGACGATGTTTCCGAGGATGTCGTTCTTTTCCTGACGCAGGCTCCGGCGCTGGTAGCTGGGACGGTGGACAAGCCAAGTGATCTGGGCGCCGGGGTTTTTGTTTTGGATTTCCTGAATGCGCACACGGGCGGCGCGGATGAAATTCCCCCACCAGCGATCGTGCGGCTCGGCCTTGTATTTCTCCCACTCCTCGAGAGACGGCCCGCCGCTTAGCAAAATGTATTCGCGCCCGACCTCGGCCCCCGCAGCCTGGAGCCCCAACAGCAATACCGCAACCATCCACAATTTCATTGCGCCATGAATCGACACAGCACGCCGGAGGGCAAGCCGAAAGCGCCGGATCGGTCTTGCCAAGGGTTTCGGTGCCGATAGTCTCCACGGCTCATTTATGAACACAGCCTCACTTCTCTTTTTAGCCCAATCCGCCGCCCCCGCCGGTGCCCCGCAGCAACCGAACCTCTTCATGTCGATGATGCCGTTGATTTTCATTTTCATCATCTTCTACTTCCTTCTCATCCGCCCCCAGCAAAAGAAGGCGAAGGAGCACGCGAAGCTCGTCTCCGCGCTGAAAACCGGCGACTCGGTCGTGACCAATGCAGGCATCCATGGCGTGATCTCGAATGTGAAGGAAAAGACCGTGATCGTGAAAATCGCCGACAATGTGAAGGTCGAGTTCGACCGCGCCGCGATCGTCACGGTGGAATCGTCCACCTCTGGCGAGACCGCCGCCTGATCACCTGTTTTTCCTTAATCCAACCCAAATCCCGCCATGTCACCCGCGCTGACTTTTGCCTTCGGGCTGTTGTTGCTTGTTCTCTTCGGCTGGTATTTCGCCAGCGACCTCCCCGGGCGTAAACGCTGGCTGGGCTTGGTTCTGTCGATTCTCCTCGCCGCGTTTTGCATCGAACAAATCGTTCCTCTGGACAAAAAAATCCGGCTCGGACTCGATTTGCAGGGTGGCACTTCGTTTCTAATCCGGCTCATCCCGCAAACGCAAAACGGCATCACTCCCGCGCTGCTCGAACAGGCCGTGGAGGTTATCCGCAAGCGCGTGGACCAATACGGGGTCAGCGAACCCGTGATATCGCCCCAAGGCAAAGACCGGATTCTCGTCCAGATCGCCGGACTCGACACCAAGCAGATCGAGGCGGCTAAGTCACAGCTTCAGCGCGTGGCGAAGCTCGAGTTCTCCATCGTGGACGAGGGAGGCTCCGCCCGCGTGGCCCGTATCAAGGCCGGCGAGGAAATCATGGATCCCTCGCTCGTCATCATGCCGATGGTGGCTGGAAAAAATAAAAAAGAAACCATCGAAATCCTCGTGAAGCGCCGCCCAGGCCTCACCGGCGAGCATGTGACCCGCGCTTTCGCCTTTTTCGACCAGCACGGCTACGGCGTCTCGCTCGAACTCGACGCCGAGGGTGCAAAAATTTTCGACGAAGTGGCGCGCCAAAACAAAGGCCGCCAGATGGCGATCATTCTCGATGGAGAGGTGATCTCCGCACCGGTTCTCCAGAGCGACCACTTCGGAGGCCGCGCCCAGATTACCGGGCACTTCACCGACAAGGAAGCCCGCGACCTCGCGAGCGCGCTGGAAAACCCGCTCCGCGTGCCGGTTCAAATTGAGGAAACCCGCAGCGTGTCGCCCACTCTCGGCGCCGACTCGATCAAGAGCGGCGTGCTGGCGGGCGTATCCGGCCTCGTGCTCGTGATGATTTTCACCATGTTCTACTACCGCTTCGTAGGTCTCGTCGCGGTGATCGGCTTGTTCCTGAACATGCTTCTGCTCTTCGGGGCCATGGCGATGTTCAACTTCACCCTCACCCTCCCCGGCATCGCCGGCATCATCCTCACGATCGGCATGGCGGTGGATGCGAATGTGCTGATCTACGAGCGCCTCCGCGAGGAACTCCAAACCGGCAAATCCCTCCCCTCCGCGCTTACCGGAGCCTACGACAAGGCTTTCAGCGCGATCTTCGACGCCAACATCACCACGCTCATCACAGCGGTTATCCTCTTTTGGCAGGCCACCGGCTCGGTGAAGGGCTTCGCTGTGACTCTTACCGTCGGCATTATTGCATCCATGTTCTCGGCACTGCTTTTCACGCGCACCGCCTTCCGCTGGCTCGTGGACAAGTTCGGCCTCACCAAAGTCACGATGTTGAATTTGGTCCCCGCCAAAAAATTCGACTTCCTCGGCAAGCGGCACCTCGCCGCCGCGTTCTCGATTCTTTTGATTGTCGGCTCCGTCGCGGTCTTTGCGATTCGCGGAGAAAAAAACCTCGGCATCGACTTCCGTGGCGGCGATCTCCTGATCCTCGACTCGACCCAGACCCTCACCATCCCCGAGGCCCGCAGCGCGATCAAAGACCCGGGCGTCGTCATCCAATACGAGCGCGAGGGGACGCGCGAACTCCTCACCCTGCGGGGGCCGCAGGGCACCTCCGGCCAAATGGTCCAGGAACTCCAATTGGCCTACCCCGGCAAAGGAATCACCGTCATAGGCCAAGACACGGTCGGCCCTCAAATAGGAATGGAATTTGCCAAAAGCGCTTTGCTGGCGCTCGGCCTCGGCATGCTGGGCATTCTTTTCTATGTCACGCTCCGCTTCGAATTTTCCTTCGCCATCGGCGCGGTCGTGGCGCTTGTTCATGATGTGATCATCACCGTCGGAATTTTCTCACTGATCGGCGGGGAGCTATCACTGGTCATGGTCGGCGCGATCCTCACCATCGCGGGTTATTCCATCAACGACACGATCGTGGTGTTCGACCGCATCCGCGAGGGCCTCATGCACGGCGAACGCGGCAGCATCCAATCGCTCATGAATACGAGCATCAATGAAACGCTCAGCCGCACGATCCTGACCGGTGGAACGACGCTTCTTTCGGTTGGGGCGCTGTATTTCTTCGGTGGCGCCGTGCTACGCGACTTCTCGTTTGCGATCCTCATGGGCATCGCGATCGGCACCTACTCGTCGATCTTCGTCGCCGCCCCGGTGGTCCTATGGGCCTCGCGGATTCGCGGCAAGAGCGTTCGCCGGGAAGTTCTCGAGGCCGAGGCTCTCAAAAAGGCCTGAGCCAGTCAGGCATTCCGGGATTCGAGGACATCCACCACGACCGCCGTGGCGTTGTCCCGTCCCGAGGCCTCGACCGCCAGACGCACCATTTCTTTGCCAGGGTTCGCACCGGATTCGCGGAGAAACTCCTCCAAGCGCTCATCGTAAATCCCATCCGTTACCCCATCCGTGCACAGCAAAAAACGGTCGCCGGGTTCGATGGCCACCGCACCGACCTGGGGATCCGCGAACTGCTGCCCTCCCCCGAGCGACTTCTGCAGCACATTCCGGCGGGGGTGGCTTTTTGCCTCGCGCTCGTTGATCTGTCCGTTGCGGTAAAGCCAACCGACATAGGTATCGTCCTCCGTCAGGAGTTTCATCGGACCGATGACCGGCAGATGGTAGATTCGACTGTCACCGACATGTGCGAAATACATCCGCCCCGGCATGAACCAGCACAGACTCAGCGTCGCGCCCATGTCGCGGCATTCCTCATAGCTCGAGCCTAGATAAAGCAACGCCCGGTGAATCTCGGCAAACAACTCACGGAGCGCGTCACCGATTCCGCCGCATGGATCCGACGAATTCCTCCGGAAGAGCGGAGGCAGGATTTTGGTGATCTTCTCGATGGCGATTTTGCTGGCGAACTCCCCGGCCATAGCACCGCCCATCCCGTCACTCACAGCAAAAACAAAGTCCGCGTCCGAGGTTTCCGCCTCGCCGATCTTCCCGAGATATCGCACGCCGCCCGCATCGATCAGCAGGCCTAAAAACGAATCCTCGTTGTTTTTACGGACCCTCCCGCAATCCGAGTGCCCGCTCCACGAGAGGCTCGGCAAAGTGGGTTTTGGTTTTTTTTTCATGCGGCGTGATTCGGGTCGAGGATTGTGGCGAATTCAAAATCGATCAGGCAAAACCTCCCGTCGGACTGCCGGTAGGTCACATTCCGCATCTCGGCATCGTCGTGCCGGACCCCGAATTTTTGCAACTCGGCAAACAGTTCCTTCAGCCGACCCTCATCCAAGTGGTCCACCCGCATCCCGCAGTTCGTAGTCACCATCCGCAACGACTGCGGGTCATGCTCGAGCAGGCGGGGAACAAACGGACACGCACGCTTTTCCAGATACTTCAGGACCTTCACCTCGTTGGCAAAACGCTCTTCAGCCTTGGGTCCGCGGAACTGCTTGTGCACCCGACCGTCGTAGCCGATGCGCACCGTCGCGCGCAGGGTGTCTTTGACCTGATTCATGCTCGAATGCTTGAGCGAATGCCCCCCTCTGGCAAGCGGTATGAGGCCGGCGTGATTATTTTCTGAAACAGGCGTCGATTCCGTTGATCGGTGTGGAAAAAACTGATACGCCATCCTGAAATGAACAAGCCCCCCGGTAAAATCGACGACGCTTTTTCGCGTTCGAATATCCTCGAATCCCTCGGGGAACTCTTGCCGCTAAAGGCTGTTGTGACTCTACTGGCAACTGCCATCGTGCTCATTTTGGGCTATTTTTTGACCCTCTTTTCGATCCACGGCTTTGATCCCGACTTTTTAGCCATCAACCGCTGTGTGGAATCCGGGGGACGATGGAATGCGAAATTGCGGATTTGCGAACCGATCCCGGGCACCTACATTCCGCCCGAGCCTGTTTCAAGCGACTACTGAAGAGATTTCCTACCGAAGTAGATTGGCCACGCTTCATATAGAGACAAAATGTCACCCACGCTGTTGATCGTTGATGATGAAAAAAACACCCGCGACGGGCTCCGCCATGCCCTCGGTGAGGAATTCGAGGTCTATGTTGCGCCCGATGTGGATGGCGCCCTGAAAACCCTTGAGAGCATTCGCGTCGATGTGGTGCTCACCGATCTCCGCCTCGGCGTCCGCGATGGCATGGAGCTGGTGGAGGAAATTTCCCGCCAGGCGAACCCGCCGATTTGCATCATGATGACCGCCTACGGCTCGGTGGATACGGCCGTGGAGGCGATGAAGCGCGGGGTCTATGACTTCGTCACCAAGCCGGTCAACATCGACCGCCTGGAAATTCTCATCAAACGCGCGATCCGCGAGCGCAACACCAGCCGTGAGAACAAGGAACTCCGGACGAAGGTCGAACGCCAAAACACGCTCGAAGGCATGATCGGCCGTTCGCCCGTGATGGTGGAGGTTTTCGACACAATCAAACAGGTCGCCGACTCGCGTGCGACAGTCTTGATCCAAGGCGAGAGCGGCACCGGCAAGGAACTCGCCGCCCACGCCATCCACCACCTCAGCCCCCGCGCGAAGGGGAAATTTCTCGCCGTGCATTGCGCGGCCCTCACTCCGGAACTTCTCGCCAGCGAGTTGTTCGGCCACGAAAAGGGCGCGTTCACCGGCGCCTTCGAACGCCGCATCGGACGCTTTGAACAAGCCAATGGCGGCACCCTTTTCCTTGATGAAATCGGCGAGATCGACCTCGCCACGCAGGTGAAAATCCTGCGCGTCCTCGGCGAGCGGACCTTCGAGCGCGTCGGAGGCGGACAAACCCTTACCGCCGATGTGCGCTTGATCGCCGCGACGAACAAAGACCTCTCCAAACTCGTCGCCGAGGGAAAATTCCGCGACGACTTGTATTTCCGCCTGCATGTCGTGCCATTGACCATGCCACCGCTGCGCGACCGCAAAGTGGACATACCGCTTTTGGTCGAGGCGTTCCTGAAAAACTGCGCCCTCGAAAACGGAAAACCCCATCGTGAAC
>CAWUMN010000053.1:0-9029 GCA_963923595.1 uncultured bacterium | reverse complement strand
GGGTGGAAAGCACTGATGATGTTCATGAGCACCGATGTCGTCCAAGCGATGCAAAACATTCCCGAGAGGGCGATCACGGCGGTGATGGCGTTCCAGGCCGATGGCATGATGTCCGATCCGTAGCCGAGGGTGGTGTAGGTGCTGCCGCTGAAATACAGCGCCTGCGAAATGTCTTTCACAAGCCCGCTCCAGACCAGCGCATAGGCCCATATGGCAATATCCACCAAATGCGAGGTGAGGATTAAAACCGTTGTCAGGTAAAGAAACGGGCGCGCCATCCACGGCCCTTTCTTATCACGAATCGGCATCGTGAAACGCAGGTGGACCCACTGGACGAATTCCGAGAAAAATGCGTGGTTGGCGAGAATTACGATCATTACAAGCCCGCCAAAAAGCACCGGCGAAATGGTCGAGGCGATCGCCTCCGTATCCTGAATGACAGGCTCGATGGGAAGAGTCGAGGTGGGCATCGAAAAAATCACTCGCCGGTTGTGGCGATGGAAACAGTCTGCCCGATGCGCAGCGGAATCGGCGACTGGCCGGTCACGCGGATGCGGACGGGAAAGCGATTCGGCAGGCGCACCCAATCAACCGTCTGGCCGACCTGCGGCAGGAGTTGAACGGTGGAGCCGTTCGCCTCGAAAATCCCCCAGGCCACACTCTCTATGACGCCCTCAAAGGGTTCGCCCTCGCGGCCGATGAAGGTGAGTTTGGTTTTTCCTCCCTCTTTCACATGCTGGAGCTGGGTTTCCTTGAAATATGCGGCGATCCAGAAGGAGGAGGCGTCGACGAGCGCGAGGAGTTGCTGGCCGGCGTAGACATAGGTGCCGGGCGATGTGTTCATGTTCGTGAGGTAGCCATCGACCGGCGCGAAGATTTTCGTGTAGCTGAGATTGAGCTTCGCGTATTCGAGCGCGGCGGCGGCGGCGGCGACATTCGCTGTGGAGGCGGCGAGCGAGTCTTGGGCGTTTTGCAGGTCGCGAAGGTCGTTGACCTTCGTTTGGTAGAGCATTGTCTGGCGCTGGAGTTCCTGCTGGGCCTGGATTTCGGCAGCCTGCGTTTGCTGGAGCTTCGCGGTGCATTGATCAACGGTGGCCTGGAAAGTCGAGGGATCGATCTCGAAAAGCAGGTCGCCTTTTTTCACCAGCTGGTTGTCGCGAATCGGAATCTGGATGATCGGACCCTCCACGCGGCTCGCGATGCCCACGATGTTTGCTCGCACCTGGCCGTCGCGCGTCCAGGGTTTCGTCGTGTAGCGTTGATACATTCCGAGAGCGGCCACCGCTGCGAGGAGGATGACCACTCCCGTGAGGACATAGGCTGTTCCGGCAGGTTTCATGGGGCGAGGATCAGGCCGAGAAGTGAGCCAAGGAGCAAGGAAAGGGCCACGAAAAACAGGGGGAGGTTCCAGAAAAACCGCGTGAGTCCAAATTGCTCGAGCACGGCGGTCACCAGCCAGGCGGCGAGGAATCCCAGCGCGCTGACGACCATTCCCCACGGGAGGAGGAATTCGCCAACGGCGATCTCGGCATTTTGCAAAAAGACAGGCACGGGAAGGATTTTCTTTCATGCCTTTGCCGTGGACGCAAGCCCGCGCCGCCTCTAGCCTCCCGGCGTGGAAGCGACCTTGCAGCGATTTGGTTTGGCCCGCCTGCTGGAAGCCGTGGACCGCGAAGGTGTGGCTCAAGGTATCCAGATGGCGGTGTCGGTCGTCGTGGCGTTGTTTTTCGCGCTCGTCCTGCGGCTTGAGTATCCGGGCTGGGCGGTCTTCACCGTTCTCATGCTCTCCATGGCGCGCTTCGTCGGCGCGGTTCAGGAAAAAGCCGCCCTCCGTTTGATCGGAACCATTATAGGCGGCTCCCTCGGCTACCTCGCGACCTCTTCGCTCCAGCAGGCGCCATTCCTCTACCTCCCGCTCACCTTCGTGGTGGTGGCGTTCTCCGTCGCCATGTTCGGCCAATCCCGCGCGCCGTATGCCTTTTTTCTCGTGGGCATGACCTATGTGGTCGTGGCCTCGGACAGTTTGAACGACCCCTCAACCGCCTCGCGCTACGCGGTGCTGCGGGTGGAGGAGGTCGGTCTCGGCGTGGTGGTGAGCATGGTCGTGCAGGTGCTGGTCTTTCCCCGCTTTGCGAATGATGGATTTGCCGGCCTGATCCGTGGAACGCTGGCGGAGCTCGCCGAGGCGGTGACTCTCGGCATCCGGCATTTTTCGGAGGAAAAAACCGGACTCGCCGAGACATTGAGGGACTTTCCCGCCAAATCCACGCAAATGCGCGTGCTCCTGCGATTCGGCGCAATGGAGAGCAAATCCTTCCGGCAAAACATCGGTCGTCACGCGCAGAAGGTGGAACTTATCGCACGCGCCGCCGCCCTCATCCGATCATTTGCCCGCCACGAACCCGTTCCGGAAACGATCCGAAGCCGGCTCGAAGGCGATATCGGGAAACTCGGACAGCTCCTTCGAGAGGGCTTTCTCGCACTGGAGGACGGAAAGCCGCTCTCTCCGGGATGGAACGCAAGCCTTATGGAAATCTGGAGCCGTCTCGATGCGTTAGTTCTCGAGTTTCGCGCCGACCCCGAGATTCAAAAGCTCGCTCCTTTCGAGTCCGGCGTGATGTCGGCCCACCTGCTCCTGCTTCGAGAGATCGGCGATCTGATCAAGGAATTCGACACCCTCAACAACACCTCGACCAAAATCTACCCGCTCTCGGAGCGTCTCGCCCTCGCGCCGGCGTGGCCCTCCATCCCGTGGATCCAACGCGGCCTCCGCGCGGGCACTGCCGTTGTTGTCGGATTGATCATCGAGAACTGGCTGAACCCTCCCGGGAGCGGAATGATGATGCTGAGCATCTACTCGTTCACGGCGCTGAATGCCATCAGCCCTGATGAATCGGGCGACCGCCCGGCGATCCGGCAGTTGATTTTTTTCACCTTCGTAATTGCGGTCGGTTCGATGGCCATGCTGGCCTCCACGCCCTTGCTTGCCAGCTATGCCGTCCAAAACACCGTCATGGCCACTTGGGCGTTTTTGTTCGGCTATTGGTTCCACCGCGCCGGGGGCATCACCGTTCCGCTCACCTATTCGTTCATGATGCTCGCCTGTGTGGTGTCGCTGAATGCCCAGAAGCCCGTATCGTTCGAGTCGATCGTCGGTCTGTTTTTCGGGCTGGTGAACGGTCCCGTCATCGCCTGTCTGGCCCAGCGCCTCATGTGGCCCGTCCTCCCCCAGAACAACCTCCGCCTTGGCGTGAAAAAATACCTCGATGCCATGACGGACGCGCTCCACGACGGGATGTGGAGCCTTCCGCTCTGGCGGCGCACGGAGCTGACCCTGTTTCCCGCGAAGGCCCGCCTCGCCATCGCCGCCATGCGTGGACCGACCTGCCCACCCGAAGAGGCCCGCCGGCTCGAGGAGTTCATTCTTACGATCCAGGAAATGTGCTGGGAGTTCTCGCTCTGTCTCGGCCGCCTCCATCCGATCCTCCCGCCGGAGTTTTCAGAAAAAGGCAACGCCTCGATCGCTCGGCTCAAGGAAACCTTCCGCCGCGGCCTTGTGGAAATTTCCGACTCGTTCGCCGCCGCATGCCGTCCCGCCGACCTCACCCCGGATATCGACGCCGCCATCCGCGATTGGGACGAGTGGTTGGGGTGGCTGCGCCGACAAATCCTCGCCAATCAAACCTCCCCCGAAGTGAGTATTCCCATGATGGGTATCTCCGCCCGCATCCGATCCACCATGCAGATCCTCTGCCGGGCCAACACCGAGGCGCGAATTTTGAATCTCCGCGATTACCTCGGCGATGTGTCCCTGTGAGGTGGGCGAATCGGCTTTCTCCGCCTCCATTTTTCTCAATAATCCCCAACAAATGAATATCAGCGAAGCAGCGTTTGGGAGAGACGGCATTCTTGGCGCCGACCGACTGGCCGCTTGCAAATTCCTCGTGATCGACGACAGCCGCATGATCCGACTCACGATCGCGAGGCATCTACGTCAAATCGGCTTCGAGTTGATCGACGAGGCCGACAACGGCACCGCCGCCATCGACCTCCTCCGCACCGGAAAGGACTACGACCTCGTTCTGCTCGACCTCGAGATGCCCGGCATGGACGGCTTCGAGTTCCTGAAAATCGTCAAATCCGACCCCGCCCTCCGCTCCGTTCCAGTCATTGTCGTCTCGGCCTCGGAGCATATCTCTGCTGCGATCCAGTGCATCTCCGACGGCGCCGAGGATTTCCTCAACAAGCCCTTCGACCCCGTCCTGCTGCGGGCGCGTGTGTTTTCCTCCATCGAAAAAAAGCGCCTCCGCGACACCGACCGACAACTCCTTCAGGCGTTGGAAAACGAAAAATCCCTGCTTGAGCAGGAAAAAGAAAAGTCCGAGCAACTCCTGCTTAATGTGCTCCCCCACGCCATTGCCGCCCGCCTCAAAAACGGCGAAAAAGTCATCGCTGAAAAACAGGAGGCCACAACCGTGGGATTCACAGACCTCGTCGGCTTCACGCCCTACGCCCGCAATGCCGAACCCGTCGATGTCGTCACGATGCTCAACCGGATTTTCAGCAATTTCGACCTCATGTCCGCCCGCAACGGCGTCGAGAAAATCAAGACGATCGGTGATTGCTACATGTTTGCCGCCGGAGTTCCCGTTCCCGTCGAGGACCACGTCCGCCGCGTCGCTGATACCGCGCTCGAGATGGTCAGTTTCATCGAACGGTTCAACGCCCGTTTCGGCACGGAATTCCAGATCCGCATCGGTCTCAACTCCGGCCCGCTTGTCGCCGGCATCATCGGAAAACAAAAATTCGCCTACGACATCTGGGGCGACGCCGTGAATGTCGCCAGCCGCATGGAAAGCTCAGGTCTCCCCGGTCGCATCCACATCTCGGAATCCACCCGGATCGCCCTCGGCTCCGACTACGAATGCGAACCACGAGGTTCGATCGAGGTCAAAGGTCTCGGCCAGATCAACACCTACTTCCTTCTTTCCAAAAACGACCCCTTCCTCGACGAGGTTCCGGTCATCTGAAGGGCGTCATCCGAAAAACTCGGCCTCCTCGCATTGTAGCAACGGCAGTCCTTTGCAGTTTGAGCCAACCGCGAGTCACACGAATCCCCCCAAAAAAATACATGGATAACGAGAGGCTGGATCACGGCGCTGGCTCAAATGAAATCCAGCGTCGAAAAGCGGCGCTTCAAGACGGGTTCGACAGGGGCGTGGAGCCATTTCTCAAGGATCGTCGCGTAGACATTGCGGAAATCCACAGTGTGTATGAGGTCGCCGTTGTGGAGTTTTTCCAAACTCGGAGGGGTGCCGTGGAAGCCAGGTTTGATTTTTCCACCGAGCACGAACATCGGAGCGGCGGCACCGTGGTCGGTTCCCCGGCTGGCATTTTCCGCGACGCGACGGCCGAACTCGCTGAAGGTCATCGTGAGGACACGGTCGAAATTTCCCTGCGCTTTGAGGTCGGCTGTGAAGGCGGAGAGCGCGGCGCTGAGTTCTCCCATCAGGCGGGTGTGGGTGCCTTCTTGGTTGCTGTGGGTATCGAAGCCGCCGAGCGAAACATAATAGACGCGGGTCGGCATGCCACCGGCGATGAGGCGGGCGACGAGGTTGAGCGAATCGGCGAGTTTGCCGGCGGGGTAGGGCGAGGGGGGCTTGGTTTTGCCGACGGTTTCGAGAACTTTGTCGGAGCTGATGGTGGCATCGAGGGCCGTGCGTTGGAGGAAATCCAGCGTGTCGCCGCCCATGTCGGCGGGGCCGTCGAGCATGCCGATGCTGGCGCCCTGCATCTCGTGGTCCATTTCATTGATGTCGCGAAAAAAATCCTCGGCCGCGCCGGGATCCGAGGAATTGCGGAGGTCGAAACGGAATTGCGAGGGATTCGCGAACGAAATGCCCCGGCGTTTTTCGGCGGCGAAGGCTTGTGGGGCCTGAGGCGAGCCAATGCTGATTCCCACGGCGGGATCGGCTCCTTCGCAGCAGGAGTCGAAGTAGCGTCCGATCCAGCCATGGTTTTCGGTTTTTTGTGCGTCGGAGGCGGTCTGCCAGATTTCGGTCGAGCGGAAGTGGGAGCGGTTCGGATTTGGATATCCGACGCCATGGATGACGGCCAAGTGACCTTCATCATGGAGACCCTTGAGGCCCTTCAGTTCGGGATGCAGACCGAATCCCTCGCCGAGGGCAAGAACCTTGGATTTGGGAATCGCGAGGGTCGATCGAGCGCGAAAATAGGCGTCGTCCTCGAATGGAATCACAGTGTTAAGTCCGTCGTTGCCGCCGGCGAGTTGGAGAATCACAAGGATCGGGCCGTCTTTTCCATTGAGGGTCTGGATGGGCGAGTCTGCGGCGAGGGCGTCGAGCGAGAAAAAGGTCCGCTCGAGAAAGGCCGGGACGGTGTAAGATAGAGCGCCACCGAGAATCGAGGTTCGTAAAAAGCGGCGGCGGGTGTGGAGGGTCTGGTTCATGTGAGTTGGTATTCGGGTGTGGACATCAGGAGGTGGAGGAGGTCGCGGCGGGCTGAGGCGGAAGATCCGTTTTCAGAAATGAAGGCGAGGGTGCGCTCGCGCAAGGGAGGTGGCATCGGGGCTTGGAAAAGCCGCCAGGCGAGCGCGTCGGCGGTTTTTTCGGGTGGCTGGCCCGGCGGGACGAGTTTGTCGATATCGGGAAGCGGGCCGCCTGCGCCGCGAACGAGGTTGCCGGCGGCGTTGTAGCGGACGAGCAAAGAGGAGGAACTGATCCACGCACGGCCGCCCTCCCAGCCTTTCACATTCGGGGGTTCAAAGAGTTTCTGGCCCAGATTTGCAAGGATTGGATGAGAATGCTTTTGGCTCGGCATGGGGATTTCGAGCGTTTTGCACAACTGCACGAGCCATTGAACGGGGCTCTTGATTTGATGGCGGACGACATTCGGCGCAAAGAATTCGCGGCTCATGAAAACGGTCCGCAGGAGTTTTCCCGTATTCATTCCGGAGTTCCGATATTCCTCGCTGAGTGCTTTCTGAAGAGCGTCTGAGGGGGCTGTTCCCGCGTAGTAGGTCCAGATTTTCCCGGCGAGGAATTCAGAGCAGCGGGGATTCGCAACGATGATATCTATCACATCATCACCGGTGAGCGGGCCGGTTTTTCCAAGGACAGTTTTGGTTTTTGAATCGTTTTCGCGGGCCTTGAATTGAAATTGGCCGGTTTCGTGGTTTATGCGGTAACCTGTGAAGGCGCGCGCGGCCTCGGCAATATCGGCTTCGGAGTAGTGGCCCTCGCCGAGGGTGAAGAGTTCCATGACCTCTCGGGCGAAATTCTCGTTCGGCTTTTTTGCCGAACTGCTCTGGAGGTCGAGGTATTCGATCATTACGGGATCGCGCGAGATTTGCTTGGCGAACGGCGCGAAAGGCCCGAGCGCATTGGCTCGAAGCGTCTCGTTTTGTCGATGAAGATGAAACGGGTCTTTGACTTTCGGTTTTCCCGAGGCCCAGTGGCCGTGCCAGAAAAGCGTGGCCTTCTCACGGGCGGGGTCTGTCGTTTCGCGTATGCGCACCAGCCACCAATGGCGGAGTTCAATGCTCTTATCCCGCGCCCGGTCGCGTTCCATCTTTTTGCGCTCCTCCAATGCCGTGCCGGAGAGGTTTTCTTTTTTGAGCGCGCGCATTCTCACCGTCATCGGTTCCAACTCCGGCGGCGGGAAAAGATCGAGTTCCTCTCCGGCGTTGAGCAGGGATTCGACAGCTCGGGAATGTCCGAGGGCGTGGAGTTTTTGGATTTCGTCGGGTGTGCCTCCGAACGCGGCGCGGTTTAGGAGATGGGCGGCGGCTTGAGGGGTCCATTCCGACTCAGGCAGGGGATTCAGCATGGGGATCAAACCCTGGGGATCGCCAAAAGTTTCAACAATTTCGAAGTTTGCGAGCGGGATTGCCAAACCCTCCGTTGCACCCTAGAAATCGCTTAAAGTCATGAATCCACGCTATCCCTCGATCGAACTCCTCGCCAAGCGGGCGAAACAAAGAATGCCCGGCTTCGCCTACGATTACCTTTCCGGCGGTTGCATGTCGGAGGTGAACCTCGAGCGGAACACGAGGGACATCCGCGCGGTCGAGTTGAAGCCCGTTTATCTCCGCGACTACAAGGGAGCCTCCCAAAAAACCACGCTCTTCGGCCGCGAATACGCCTCGCCATTTGGCATCGCCCCCGTCGGCCTGCAGGGCCTCATGTGGCCAAAGTCCTGCGAAATGCTCGCCCGCACCGCGAAGGAGCAGAACATCCCGTTTGTCCTGAGCACGGTCACGACCGCCAGCATCGAGACCATCTCCGAGATCACCGGTGGCGATTTTTGGTTTCAACTCTACCACCCCGCCGAGGATTCCCTGCGCGACAAGATTCTCCAGCGCGCTGCCGAGGCCGGTTGCAAAACCCTCGTCCTCCTGGCAGACACACCGACCTTCGGCTACCGCCCCAAGGAAATCAAAAATGGCCTGTCGGTGCCGCCGAAAATGACCCTCAGCAACATCATCCAGATGTGCTTCCACCCGACTTGGTCGTTCTCGCAACTTTTCGCCGGCATCCCTGAATTCAAGACCCTCAAGCCCTACATCCCGCCAGGTCTGAGCATGAAGCACCTTGGGTTGTTCATGAATAAAACCTTCTCCGGCCGCCTGAACGAATCCCGCATCCGCACCATACGCGACATGTGGAAGGGCAACCTTGTGGTCAAAGGGATCGTGAATCCCGAGGACGCCGAGCGCGCGATCTCGCTGGGCATCGATGGCCTCATCGCCTCGAACCACGGTGGACGCCAACTCGACCAGGGCCAAGCCACCATCAAATCCATCGCCGAACTCGCGAAGACCTGCAAAGGCCGGATCAAACTCATGATGGACAGCGGTATTCGATCCGGCTCCGACATCGCGGTGGCGATCGCCAGCGGCGCGGAATTCACCTTCCTAGGCCGTGCGCCGATGTATGGCGTCTGCGCCATGGGCCGCGACGGCGGCACCCAAGTCGTCGAAATCCTCCAAAAGGAACTCCAGCAAGTCA
>CAWUMN010000052.1:0-9034 GCA_963923595.1 uncultured bacterium | reverse complement strand
GGAGTTCGACTTGGTAGCCGTTGCGGAACTCCTGTTTGAAAAGACCGTATTCGTAGTGGATGCCGTAGCCGACGGCGGGGAGGTCGAGCGTGGCAAGGGAATCGAGGAAACAAGCGGCGAGACGGCCGAGGCCGCCGTTTCCGAGGGCCATGTCGTATTCCTCGTCGCGGGTTTCCTCGAGAGTGTGGCCGAGGTTTTCCAGAGCCTCGACGGCCTCCTTGAAAACGCCCGCGTTGATCATGTTGTTGGCGTAAAGGCGGCCCATCAGGAACTCCATCGAGAGATAATAAACGCGGCGGACATTTCCCTCGGAGTGGACGGCGAGGGTCTTCATCATACGGTCGATGACAACTTTCTGAATGGCTTTCGAAGTGGCGATCCACCAGTCGCGTTTCGAGGCGGATGAGGTGTCGCGGGCGAGGCCGAAGTGGAGTTGATCTAGGATTTCCTGTTCGAAGCCTGCGGCGGATTTTTTCTCTTTTTTCATGGCAATTTCCGGAACTCTTTAGTGGTGATGTCGCACGGGGCGAGAAAAAATTCCCCCTACTTGAATAAAAGCCGCTTAAAGCGAGGTAGCCAGCGGTAGCAACTTCGAGCAAACGGCCATCAAGCGCTGGCGGATCGGGCGGGCGCGTTCGGCGAATGCGCGTTGCGCTTTTTCATACTCGGAGCGCCCAGCGGGGGTTTCGATGGGAACCGCTGTGTAGCCCAGGCTGGAGAGGTCGTAGGGGCTGGCGCGCATGTCGAGTTCGCGAATGTCACGGGCCAACTCGAAGGCGTCGGCAACAAGGTCGGAGGGAGTCCATGGCGAGAGTTTGAAGCTCCATTTGTAGAGATCCATGTTCGCATGGAGGCAGGCGGGCTGCTCGAGTTGCGGAGAATCCACGCGGGTGGGTTGAAGGCGGTTGAGTGGGCGCGCCTCGGGAGTGAAGAAGCGGAAGGCGTCGTAGTGGGAACAGCGCACGGGGAGACTCTCGACAACGGCGGCAGTTTCCTCGGGCGTGAGGCGGAGGGGGAGGTTTTCGTGGCGGATTTCGGTGGTGCGGTAGACCATCGCCCACTCGTGCAAGCCATGGCATCCAAAGAACGGCAGGCGGTTTTCGATGCCCGATAAAAACCCGCCGAGCCACTCGACAAAAGCCTGTCGCTTTTCCGGCAGAGGGCCGACCGCGATGCAGTCGCTGGTTTCCACATAGCCCGGAATCGTCAAATACTCCCTTGCTTGAGCTCCGGCCAAAGCAATCCCGGTGCCAGGATGCCAGCGTTTGAGTTGGGCGGGGCGATAGGGGTAATACTCGAACAGGAAATCCTCCACCGGGTGCCGCTGATGGATCGACATCCTCTCGAGTCGCGGTCGAATCCACGGTTCGACGCGTGCCTCATGGCGCTTGCGGCGTTCCATCCACTCCTCGGGCTCCAAAATCTCCACGTATCGTAAAAACCATGCCTGCGAATCGCTGGCAAGCGGCGGGCTTGCACGGGGCGAGGGGAGGGGGCTAGTTTCTGCTCCATGGCAGGTGAACAATGGTCTTCGCGTCTGGGTGTGATTATTGCTGTGGCGGGAAGCGCCGTGGGTTTCGGAAACTTTCTGCATTTTCCCGGCCAGGCCGCCGGCTTATCTGAGGGAAATCCCACGGGAGGTGGAACCATGACGCCCGGTGGTTGGACGGTGATGATTCTCTCGGTCGGCATTGTCACGGGCGTTTTTGTCTGGTGCCTCTGGAAGGTTCTGGCCACGCCCGATGAATCCGAAAAGCTGCATGGGTTTTCTTTTGAGACGCCGGACGAGAAAGCGGATTCCTGAAGCGGTTCCCGAATGAAAGCCATGACGAAATTTTTCGAGGTGGGGACACACGGAAAGGGCCTCTATGACATCACCGCGCAGGTTGAGGCAATGGTTGCGGAGGTGGATTGCGGGGATGGTCTGGCGACGGTCTTCGTGTGCCACACAAGCGCCAGTCTGGTGATTTTTGAAAATGCCGATCCAACCGCCGCGCGCGACTTGGAGCGGTATTTCGAGCTTTTGGTTCCCGAGGACGGCAACGGCTACGAACACACCCTCGAGGGACCGGACGACATGACTTCTCATATTCGCATGGTCCTCACGCGCACAAGCGAGTCGATCCCGATTTCGCAAGGCCGGCTGGTCTTGGGAACTTGGCAGGGAATTTTCCTCTTTGAGCATCGGCGAGCCCCGCACCGTCGCCGGATCGCGGTTAATGTGACGGGCTGATTTTGGGCTTTATCCTACCGGAGCGAGGGGTAGAGGCGCTGAAGGCGTTTTGTCGAAGCGCTTGCCCACTCGCTAGCGGCCGAGTCGCCCAGATGGACGCCGTCCGAGCCGGTTTTTCCGAGAATGTAGCGCGAGGTGAGGGCGCGGGAGTCGATCGTTTGAAAATCCATTTCGCGGGCGCATTCCTTGATCCAGCGGTCCACGGCATCCTTGACGGCCGGACGGTATTTCGACGCGTCCGGCGGAAGAATCCAAACGATCTGGACAGGGCCGCGCGCGCGGAGTTCGCGGATAAAAGAGCGGATGATATTTTTGTATTCGGTGCCCTTGGGGTCGAGGGATTTCATGAGATCATCCATCCAATTCGTGCCTTGTTGGACGATGACGATGCGGGGTTTGAACTTCGCGAGGATGAGATGGAGTTTGGGGGTGGCGACTTTTTGCGGCTTCTTGCCGTTGTTGTATTGCGTCAAAAAACTTTTTTTCGGAGAGACAACACGGAAGCCGCACGGCGAGATGAATGCCGGAGTGGACGGCAGCCAGTTTTCAGGCGAGGAACCACAGGAACCGTAAATCCATAGTTTCGAGGCCGGAATGCGTCTGGAAAGAAAGGCCTGTAGCCGGTCTCCGAACGGACCGACGGTCAGGGAATCGCCGATCACGAGCAACGAAGGCGCACCCCCGTAGGAGTTGTCCGGGGGCGCGGTGTAGACAGCAGGCTCGAAGGATTTTTGAGTCTGGGAAAAAGCATCCCCGATCCCCAGCAGTGCGACGGCTGAGGTTAGAATTACAGCGAGTTTGAAAGGGCGATGTTGTCCTCTTCGCATAGGAATCGGTCGAGCTCCTCGGTGCCCGGGGGCTCCTTGGTTTTCAGGGTGGCCCATCGTGTCTCCTCGGCAGGAATCAAGCGGAGGATCGAGGCTTGGTAGGGTTTGAAACGATCGAGCGGGAGGGGTTGACCATCGATGTGGGCGGGCCGCAGCACGAGCAAAAATTTCGCCTTGGATTCACCCTCATGCACATCGAGGACGCGGTAGACAAACCCGACCAGGGATTCGTGGTAGGGGGCGATCTCCTCCAAGGTGAAGGGTTCGATCTTCCTCTCGAGGCGTGCGCGAACCACCAGAGAGGCTTTGGCGGGGGCGCTGGTTGCGGCAGGTGCCTCGGCGATCTGAGGAATCGGTGTGGCTGCCGGCGCGGCGGGAAGGGGGGATTGGGAGAGGTCCTGCTGGATGAGTGTGAAAACCCCGTTCGCCCATGCCGTCATGTCGGCTCCGAAAAAATGCTGACGATCGGGTTGGAGATTGCGGTAGGGAAATTTGATCAGGAGCCGGCTGTCGATGACCCGAAGGTCCTCGGGCGTTTGAGATTTGATGGTTTCCACCAAAACATCATGGGAGCGTTCGGAAATTCTTTCGCAGACCGGTGGAGTCACCCAATAAACGCGACGCACACTGGTGTCCTCGCTGAAGACTTTCGCGAGAAACGGCCCCAGATAGGGCTGGAGGAGGGCCGGCATTTTGGCGAAATTGCCGCCTTTGAGGAGGTCGAAGAGATTGTTACCGAGTTGGACGACGAGGATTTCCGGTCGGCAATCGGCGATCAGGGTTTCGATCTTCGGCACGGGGTAGGAGGCGGGGCGATGACCATGACTCATGCCGTAGGTGTCTTGAAAGACGATCGGCGGTTGGTCCTTTCGGGATTCGATTTTTGAAAACCCGCACTTGGTTTTTGCGGTTTGAAACCCCTTGAGCATGGTCCACGAAAGCGGGTTGGTGCCGCAGGCCATGTAGGTATTCACCCACCCGTAGCCGGAATCGCGGAAGAGCTTGTCGAGTTGCTGGCCGAAGCCGCACAGGGCCATGGAATCGCCGATGATCAGCACGGACGAGGCTTTGGCCGGGGCGATTTGGGCGAGGCCCTGCGGAATTGCCATCGAGAGGAGCGCGGCGCCGGTGCCTTGGAGGAAACGGCGGCGGCTCATGCCGTTTGAGGCGAGGAAATCGGCGGGTGCTTGACCTGACATAGAGAGCGGAAGAACTCAGCAAACGCCGGGTGCGAAATCGAGATTATTGTGAGTCGGCCCAGTAGATGCAATCGAGTTCGGCGGCGGGGCCGTCGAGTTCGATGCGGGTGATCGAGCCGTATTTGTCCTCGACGGTTTCCCAAGGAACGACGGAGAGCGAAACGCGGTCGCCGGTTTTGAGATTGGCGGCTTCAGTCGGAACATTGGATTTCATTCCGCGCATGAAAACGAGCGCCTCGGACTTCGATTCGCCGTTGATTTCAACAAGGTGGAGGGAAATCACCGCGTCCTTGTAGGGAACGCTGCCCGGCGCAGGGAGCGGCGAGATTTCTTGAATCACGCCATGAATAATGGAGGGGGAACCGGTTCTTGGGGCTGGCGCGGTGCTGGCTGGCATCGGGACGGCTCGCCAGTCGCCGGAGGTCAACTCGCGCACGGCGAACTGGTAGATCACGACTTTTTTCCCATCGAGGTGGGCGGGATTTCTGGCGAGGGATTGGCGGACGGTCAGAGAGCCCCCTGCATTGATGGCGATGCGGTCCACCGGTCTGCCGAGTTCGAGTGACAAATGCTCTGCAAGGCCAGCACCTGCGCCCCAGCCGAGGTCGGGCGTGGAATAGATATTCGTAAAGCTGTCGCCGAGCAGGAGGACATCGGAGGACGGATCGGCATGCCACGGGGAGCCGTCAGATAAGCGCACCGGGTGGATTTCCACGGACTCGGCCAAGGCGGAGTTTGCCTCGGGGAGGAGTTGAAGCATAACGGCCAGATCGCCGGTGTTTTTTACAGGGACTGGAGCATCTTTTTTCAATGCCGAGGAGGTTGTATGAGCGGGGAGGATTTTTTCGGTGAGAGAATGAGCGACTGCTTCCATCGCTTCGGGAGTCCAATGCGTGTCGGTCTTCAAATATTGCGGCCGGTTGGTTTTTTGGCGCCACTCAAGGAGCAGGCTGGTGGGGTCGAAAACCTCGACACCGCTCTGGCGGAGGGTGGCGAGGAATTGGTTGTAGGAGGGGTGGTGCGCGCTGGGTGGAATCGACTCCACCACCGGCTTGGCGGGGACGGGAAGAACGATCAGGCGGATGCCTCTGGATTGGAGATCCGCATGGAGTTGGGTGAGGGCTTTCGCGGCGGGTTCGCTCGCCGAAGCGCGGCCGCTTTCGAGCACATAATCCACATCCGGCCGGTAGTGGAGCCAACCGTCAGGCGCTACATAGACTTTTTCATTGCCGAGCCCGAAGAAATTGAAGGCCAGGGTCTGAACCGGAGGAAGAAAAGTTTTGGTTAAGAATGAGTGATCCTCGAGGGATTTTTCAATGGCTTGGGTGGTGGTTTTGAGCCGGTGGTTGATCTCGCCGAGGCGTGCCCACAAGCCGGACGGGGTTTCCTTTTTGTCAGCCGCCAACTTCACGTCGTAGCCGCGTGTGGCTTGGATGACAGGAATGGCGAGGAGCGAGGCCAGAAAAAAGGCGACGAGGAGGATTTTGACTCGGGAGGAAACATGCGTGACGCCGATCTCGCGTTCGGCGGCCTCTTCGCGGCTCATGTCGATTTTCGGCGGCATCGGATTAGAAAATAAAATAGATGAAGGGGTTGTAGTCCTGGCTCGTCATCACGACGATCGAGAGCCAGAAGAGCGCGGCCAGAACGAGCGCCTTGCCCCAGCCCAGAGAGCGGGTCCAGTTCCAGCTTTGCGGGGCGAGCCACGCCACGACCGCCGCCAAGAGAAAACTCCCGACATAATACGGGCCGGTGAGGAGGCCGTGCAGAAGCGGCGTGCCGGGGGATGTCGTGCCGAACCCAAAAAGGCATTTGCAATACTCGACGGCGGAGCCGATGTCCGGTGCGCGGAAGAAAACCCACGCAACCACCACCGCGAAAAATGTGGTGCCGATTTGGACGAATACCGGGAATCCTTTGAATAATCCCTTGCCGCCGCAGAACCGCTCGAGGGCCAACATTCCACCGTGAATCGCGCCCCACACGACGAAGGTCCACGAGGCGCCGTGCCAGAGACCGCCGATCAACATCACGAGCAGGAGATTTGCATAGGTGCGGGCCTCGCCGCGGCGGTTTCCACCGAGGGGAATGTAGAGGTAGTCCCTGAGCCAAGAGGAGAGCGAGATGTGCCAGCGGCGCCAAAAATCGGTGATTGAAACGGCGCGGTAGGGCGAGTCGAAGTTTTTGGCAAAAACAAAACCCAGCATGAGCCCGAGGCCGATCGCCATGTCGGAATACGCGCTGAAATCGAAATAAATCTGGAACGCATACGCGACTGCGCCGAACCACGCGTCCAGCGTGGCCGGAGACCCGCAGAGGAACGCAAGATCGGCCACTTTGCCGCAGGGATTCGCGATGAGGATTTTTTTGGAGAGACCGAGGATGAAAAACGCCGAGCCGCGCGCGAATTTTTCCATCGTGTGGGTCCGGTGCTCTAGCTGTCCGGCGAGAAAAGAGAATTTCAAAATCGGGCCGGCGACGAGGTGGGGGAACATTGAGACAAAGCAGGAGAAGTCCACGAGATTTCCCATGGCACGGGCCTCGCCGCGATAGACATCGATCGTGTAGCTCATCGCCTGGAAGGTGTAGAAGCTGATGCCAAGCGGCAGGATGACCTCGAAAAAGGTGTTCCATTGCCAGGCCTCGAGGCCCGCCGAGCGTGCAAGGGCGTTGTAGCTGTCGATCCCGAAGTTGAAGTATTTAAAAAAACCGAGGACGGCGATGTTGAGAAGGATCGAAAAGCGGATCGCGGTGCGTTGCAGCGGGGATCTCGGGCCGCCATGCTCCAGGAGCGGAATGGGATTTCTCAGGTGTCGCCATAGGCGCCAGTCGTTTCGCGCGATCACGAGACTCGCCAGCCAGTCGATAAATGTGGTGGCGAACATGAGCGGCATGAACATCGGCTCCGCCCAGCCGTAGAAAGTGTAGCCGGTGAGGATCAGGACGACATTGCGCCAGCGTTGCGGGCAGCGGTGCAGCGCGTAGTAGAGGCCCAGAGCGGCGGGCAAAAAGTAGAATAGAAAAATGTGCGAACTGAATACCATGGTTGCCGCCGCTGCCGGGATGGCGATGGAGCGTATGAAGGCAGGATTTTTTTATGCAGACAACACCGATCCGATTTGATTGCTTCGGCTGCTTGATTCACAAGGCCGTTAGATGATTTTTTCCAGAGCTTTCTCCAAACTTTTAGCCGTTCTCGTCTGGGTTGCTCTGCTCGGGGGGCAGAATTTGCATGCGGCGGAGCCCGCCACTGCCGAACAAAAGAAAGCGTTCCGCGAGGCCCTGGATGGAGCGATTGCCCGACCGGAGGGAGCCATGGCCGTGCCGGGACGGGATGGCTGGTTGTTTTTCGACAAAGAACTGCGCCATCTTGCGGATGGTGCGTATTGGGGCGAAGGCGCCAACGATCCGCTTCCGGCGATATTGGATTTCAAGTCCCAACTCGACAAAGTCGGCATTGAGCTTCTTGTCGTGCCTGTTCCCGCCAAGGCGGCGATCTACCCCGACAAACTCACGGCTTTGATTCCGCCACCGCCCGCCACGCCCGGGAATCTTGCGGAGCAGGATGCGGCTTTTATCGAAGTTCTCACGTCGCATGGCGTCCGTGTGCTCGATCTGACCGGGGATTTCCTTGAAGCGCGAGGTGCTGGAGTCGGGACTTATTGTCGCACGGATACCCACTGGTCACCCGAGGGAATCCGCATCGCCGCTGAAAAAATCGCTGAGTTGGTTTCCCCATCGTCTTGGGTTGCTGCCCAAGCGCGCCTGCCGGTCAGAACGGAGGCCGCTGAAATCCAGATTCGCGGTGATCTTGCCCCGGCGGACGGCCCTATGGAAACGATCCCCGCTCGCCGCGTGGTAGAAGCGAATGTCCCGGGCTCCACTGGAATTCCCGATTCCCGAAACAGTCCGGTCATTTTGCTTGGGGATAGCCACAACCTTGTTTTCCACGCCGGCGGCGAGATGCACGCGAATGGTGCGGGGTTGCCAGATCAGCTGTGTTTGGCGCTGGGATTTCCGATGGATGTGGTGGCTGTGATGGGATCCGGTTCCACGGCTGCCCGCCGGAATCTCGCCCGTCGCAAGGACAATCTCGCCGGAAAAAAACTCGTCATTTGGTGTTTTTCCACCCGTGAATTCACCCATGGCCAAGGTTGGGCAAAGCTGCAGGTCGTTAAATAATCTGGAAGCAAAGGGCAAAATTCGGAAATGAACCAAAAATTCCCTTGCCCGCTCAAAAAAATGCGTCCAGTTTTTTCGCATGAGAATCTCCCGGATCTTTCAACTGCTTATTATATCGGTTTTTGCTTTGCTTAGACCTCTCTCGGCAGCCGAGATGGTGGTCGGAAATATCCGAGTTATTAAAGTGCAAGGGAACTCCGCTGAAATGATTGAGGCGACGGGTATCAAATCCCCCGTGAAAGAAGGCGTTTTTATTCGGCAGGGAACCAAAATTATCACCGGACCAGACTCGCGGGTGGACTTGGTTTTTGAAAATGGATCTGCGGTCAATATCAATCCCTCATCCCAATTCTCAATCGATGAGTTTATTCAGGATCCATTTAGTTCCGAAGGGATTGACTATCATGCTGTCGAGCATGCTCCGACCACATCGGTCACCAAGATCAATGTGCCCGAGGGCGAGATTTTGTTCGAAGTGGCAAAGCAAAAAAGCGGGTCGAGTTTCGAAATTACGACCCCAGTTGGAACGGCAGGAATCCGTGGCACTTCGGGTTTTGCCGGGGGCAGGGGATTTGGCTTGGCTACGGGTTCTG
>CAWUMN010000051.1:0-9057 GCA_963923595.1 uncultured bacterium | reverse complement strand
TGTAGAGAGGTCTCGTGGGCTCGGAGATGTGTATAAGAGACAGGGTTTTCTCCTCGCCATCGACTACGGCATGACGCGCGAGGAACTCCTCGTCCCGCACCGCGCCAACGGCACGCTCGCCTGCTACGCTGCGCACCGGCGCGACGACGACCCCTTCGAGTCCATCGGCGAAAAAGACATCACCGCGCATGTGGATTTCACCGCGCTCGCTCAGGATTTACGCGTCTGCGGCCTCGAGCCGACCGGCTACACCGACCAGCACCACTTTCTCGTCGGCGCGGCGGAACGCCTCCTGCTCTCGCTGGACGGCCAGCCCCCGACCGCCGACACACTCAAAAAACTTCGCTCGCTCCGCACCCTCCTCCATCCCGAAACCATGGGTGTGCAATTCAAAGTCCTGCTTGCCTCGAAGGGGGTCTCCACGCCAACGATCTCCGGATTCCGCCACGCGCGGGAGCTTCCGTTTTAACGACCATGCCCACTCCATCGATTCTCACCGAACACCATGCCGCCGGGATCCTTTCCGCCGAGGATTTGCAGCTCGCCGAAGCCCTCCTCGCCGAGGGCCAAGCCCAACTTTTCGCCGATTGGGACTTAATCGGCACGCGAGACGACGAAAAGCGTGCGTTTTTCCAAACCCTCCAAAATTGCAACCGTTCCTACCCCGGCGGCCTCGTGGCCTACATCCGCAACGCCCGCCTCCTCCTCGCCGAATCCGCCACCGGCGGAAATCCCTTTGCTGGCTGCACGCCGGAGGAGCCCGACCTGGTCGATCTCTCTGGCTTCGGCCCGGCCTATGAGGAGGCCGAGGGCGTCGGTCTGAAATCCCTCGCCGCCACCGCCATCGTTCTCGTCGCCGGAGGACTTGGCGAACGCCTCGGCTATCACGGCATCAAGCTCGACATCCCGGTCGAGGTTACCGAAACGACTTCCTACCTCGCGCACTACACGAGCGTCATCCGGGCCGCCTCCAAGCGCCTCGGCCGTGAGATTCCCCTCGTGATCATGACGAGCCGCGAGACGAATGCCGGCACGATCGCCACGCTCGAGGCGAACAAAAATTTCGGCCTCGCGCCCGACCAGATCACGCTCCTCAACCAAGAACTCGTCCCAGCCCTCTCAGACATCGATGCCCATCTTTCGATCGAGGAAAAATACCGCCTGAACCTGAAGCCCCACGGCCACGGCGATATCCACACTCTCCTCCACACGAGCGGCACCGCGAAAAAATTCGCCGCCTCGGGCATCCGCCATCTTCTTTTCATCCAGGATACGAACGGCCAAGTCTTCAACGCCGCGCTGGCCGCGCTCGGGGTTTCTGAACTCCGTGGCTACGATTTCAATTCGATCGCCGTGAACCGCATCCCCGGCGAAGCGGTGGGCGGCATTGCGCGGCTCAAAAAATCCGGCGCGCCCGACCTCACGCTCAATGTCGAATACAACTACCTCGACCCGCTCCTGCGCGAGACGGTGAACCCCGCCGGCGATGTCGCGGAGCCGAACGGTTTCTCGCGCTTCCCCGGCAACATCAACCTCCTTGTCGTCCGCCTCGAGCCCTACCTCCGCGTGCTGGAATCCTCCGGCGGTGTGATCGCCGAGTTCGTGAATCCCAAGTTCGCCGACGCCTCGCGCACCAAGTTCAAAAAACCCGCGCGTCTCGAGACTTTGATGCAGGATTTGCCGAAATCGTTCGTTGCTGGCGAAAAGGTCGGCGTCACCATCTTCGACCGCGTGTGGTGTTTCAGCGCCTGCAAAAACAACCTCGTCGATGCCGCCGCAAAGGTCGCCTCGAACGGCCCAGCCGAAAGCGCCTCCAGCGCCGAGAACGATTTCTACCTCGCGGGCCGCATGAAGCTCCGCGCTGCGGGAATGGAAGTGATCGACGCCCCTCAGAAAACCCTCCGAGGCATCCCGCTCGTTCCCGGTCCGCGCGTGATTTTGCGTCCCTCCTTCGCCCTCACGCTCGCCGATGTGCGCGCGAAAATTCGCGGCGGATCGATCTCGGGCGAATCGACCCTCGTGCTCGACGGCGATGTCACTCTCGAGAATGTCACCATCGCCGATGGCGCCTCGCTCGTCGCCAAGGCCCCGGAAGGCGGATCGCTCGAGATTAAGGACCGCTCTGTCGTGCGCGGCGGCATGGTTCACGACCTCGTGCCGCTCACCGATACCGAGATGGCGTCGTCGGATGTTCCGGAATTCCTCCGCATTCGCGGCTACCGCATCGTCGCCCGCGAAAGTTGATCGCCCCCTAAAAAAACAAGCGCCGTTTTTTGCAAACGGCGCTGCTTTTTTTGGGGTGATAGAGCCCTGGGCTTACACCTTCGGCATGCCGTAGTAGGCAGCCTGAGGATACTGGGGAGCTGGTGCGCCCTGCTGGGCGGCTTGGTAGCGGAACCATTCGGCCTCCACGAGATCCTCGAACAATTGCGAAACGGAACGGCGGCGCTTGAAGGCGAGCTGCTCCGCGAAATCACGGATTTCAGGATGGATCGTTAGGTTAAGCTTTCCGCGAAGCTTGCGGTTAGGGTCAGCGATTCTTGGCATAATGTTGTGAATTTGTTGTTCTTGGGATCGCGGTAAGAGCCCGCGATCCATGCGCACATTTGCGCGATTCCGTTCATCCGTCAATGGGGTGCGCCCAGTATTTTGTGAATCCGCATTTTTTTGTGCGAATCCGCATAAACAGGGCTTAATAAGCAGGCTTTAGACGGGGGGGGGAGACGTCGAGAACCTCGCGAAGCCGCTCATTCGCGGTGCGGCCGAGTTCGATTCTGGCTTTATGTTTCAAAACCAAAGTCGCGCCTGAACCCTGCGGCACAATTTCCTCGATGTGATCCATGCGCACCAGCGTGGAGCGGTCCAAGCGCTCAACCTCGAAATCGGCGAGAAGTTTCTCCCACTCCCGCAGACGGCGGTGGTCGGGATATTGGATCGAGCCGCAAAGCACGCGCGAGTAATTCCCCTCAGCGGTGACCGCCGAGATCGTCTCGAGCGCAAGGAATTTCCGGGCCGACCCGCTGCGGTGGACCGGCACGCGCGTGAGCGGGGCGGCAGAGCGACCAAATGACGCCGCGGCGCGGGTGAGCGCACGGAGGAGGCGGTCTTCGGTGACCGGCTTCACAAGATAATCCACGGCGTCGGAATCGAACGCCTGCCCACCGTAGCCGTTATGGACCGTGGTAAAAATCACGCGCCGTTCCCTGCCCACAGCGTCGAGAAGCGAAAAGCCATTCTCGCGCCCGATCTCGATATCGAGAAAAATCAGATCGACCTCCTCGCCGGCGAGGACTCCCCGGGCGCCGTCGAGGGATTCCGCCTCGTTGACGGTCGAGACGCCCGAGACGCGCTGGAGCATTCCGCGAAGGGCGGCGCGGTCGGTCTTGCTGTCATCGACGATCAAGGTGCGCATGGGGTCAGTCAGTTGAGTTTTTCTGCAACTCCGGCAGGCTGATTTCAAAACAAATTCCGCTCGGCTCCAGCGGGCGCGTCGAAATTTTGCCACCGAGGAGCAAGACATTCTGCCGCACGACCGCGAGTCCCAGCCCGACGCCGCGATCCATCGGATGCGAGATTGTTTCGCTCTGGCCGAATTCCTTGAAGAGACCCTCAAGTTTTTGCGGCGGGATTCCCGGCCCCTCATCGGCGACGCTCAATGAGAGGGATGAGCCATTTTTCGAAACGGAAATCCAAATCCTCGCGCCCGGCTTCACGGAGAACTTCGCGGCGTTGTGGGCGAGGTTGAGGAGGATTTGGGAAAGCCGCACCGCGTCCGTGCTGAACTTTTCATTTTCGTCCTCGGGCAGACACCAAACGATCTCGGCCGAGCGTGCCCGCGCGATCGGCTCGATGATCGCGCCAATGTCCTCCACCCAATCGCGGAGGTAGAAGCTCTGCGACCGCACCGGAGCGTGGCCCGACTCGGCAGCAGAGACATCGAGCAGGTTCGTGAGGATCAGATTCAGATATTGCCCGCCGGCGCGGACTTTTTCGAGATGCTCTTGAAACTCCACCGGGAAGGAGTGTTTCTCGCTCTCCAGAATCAGGGATTGGGAAAGATTCACCAGCGCGCTGATTGGAGTTCGGATTTCGTGGCTCACGCCCGCGAGAAACTGGCTCCTTGCCTGCGCGATCCGTTCAGCCTCGCTCCGGAGCTTCGCCTCGGTGCGGTAAGCGGTCTCGAGCGCGACAGCGGAATTTTTTTGCTTCGTGATGTCGCGCAGGGTGAGGACCAGGAGGTTTCCAGCGAGATAGCCGTTGTAAACAACATCGCGAAGCGTGCCGTCCTTCGCGACGATATGGAATTCGGTGTCTTTCACCACGCCGTCTCCGCTCTCAGCCTCCTTCAGCGCATCGCGCCACCAATCAAGAACCATGGCCCGGTAGTTTTCATCCGGGAATGCTCTCTCCATCCACGCCGGGGCGGTCGGCGTGTCCTCCCGCGTGTAGCCGAAAGTCTCGGTGATCTTACGGTTCAACAGCAAAAAGCCGCGAGTTTCGAAAGGCTGGGTCATATCCACCACCAGCGTGGGAACTGGGATATTTTCGAGCATCCACTCCAGGTTTTTCCGGCTCTTGAGCAGTTCCGTGATGTCGTGGCTTGCCAGAATCAGCGTGTCGCCGACCACCGTGGCGTTGGCGGAAAAATCCCGGTATCTCCCATCCTTCGCGTGCACATGGAAAGGCACATTGCGGGCAGGAGTGGGGTTTTCCTTCGAGCGCGCAATCAAATCCCTCCACCACGCCATGCCCTGGGCCTGCACCTCGGGATCGGGGAAATTCAACTCCACCAGCTTGGCGATCGTCGGCGCGTCTTCGATGGTGTAGCCGAGGAGCCGCGTGAATTCCTTGTTGATGAGCGTCATTTCGCCATCGCCAGTCGTTCGGCTCGTGGTCACGGGGATCGGCAGGTTGTCCAGGATCATGCGAAGCGAGGCCTGGTTGCGCTCCTCGGCCTCCTTCGCGACGACGCTTTCGGTGATGTCGAAATTGATGCCGGTGAGGCGCGTGGGTTTTCCCACGATATCGCGGTGCACCGTGAAAATCGAATGCACATGCCGGATCGAACCATCAGGTCGAACAGCGCGAAATATCTGCTCGCCGGAGTCACCTTTTTCGACGGCTTCGAACACCGCTTTCTCCGCGCGCTTCAAATCCTCGGGGTGGACATAGGTGTCCCAGCGCCCACTGAAATCCTCGCGCCGGATTCCGTAAATCCGGAAAACCCCGTCATCCCAATTCTGAGTATTGGTTTTGAAATCGTATTCCCAATAACCCATACCGGCCACAGCGGCGGTCATGTGGATTCGGCTCTTGGCCTGCGCGAGTTGGATCTCGTTCTCCTTGTGCCGGGTGATGTTCAGCATTTGCACCATCATCGTGCCGGGGAATTCCTCGAATTTGGTAAGGAACAAATCCGTGAACAAGCGCCTGCCGTTTGGCGCGAGAAATTCCAAGTCCATGCAGCGCGAGGGGAGCGCCCCGGAGACCACATCCTCCCAAGCCTTCCGGAAAACCTCGCGGCTCGACTCGGCGAGGATTTCGTCAATCCGCCGCCCGACGAAATCCTCGCCGGGCCGCTGGAAGATGTTGCAAAGCGCCGGATTCAGGCAAATCCACGCGCCGTCCGCATCGAGCAAGCCGTGGCCCAGATAGGATTTCCAGCACCACTCGGGCAAGGCAGGTTGTGTTTTCACTCCTTCAAGCGAACCAAAAGATCGCCGGTGTCCACCGCGTCGCCGGCCTTGGCGAAAATCTCGCCGATCACTCCGGCTGCGGGCGCGTAGAGCGTCGTCTGCATTTTCATCGCCTCGAGCGTGAGGATTTTGTCGCCCTTCGCCACGCGCGCGCCGACGCCGACATCCAGCGAGCTGACCATGCCGGGAATCGGGGCACCGACTTCGTTGGATTTCGCCGCATCCGCCTTCGGCCTCGCGGCGGCCTTGGTCTTGAGGGATCGGTCGATCGCCGTGGCCTCGCGCGGCATGCCGTTGAACTCGAAGGAAACGATGCGGCGGCCGTCCTTCGCGGCGTCGCCGACATTGATGAGCTTCACGAACAGCGTCTTGCCCTGCTCGATATCGATGGCGATTTCCTCGCCGGACTTGAGGCCGTAGAAAAACGCGGGCGTCGGGAGTTTCGAGACATTCCCGTATTCGCGCGTGATCTTCCAGAAGTCGGCAAAAACTCCGGGATACATCAGGTGGCTGTAGAGGTCGTCCTCGGTCGGCTCGCGCTTGAGCTTCGTGGCGAGTTCGGCGCGGACCTCATCGAGATCGACCTTCGGCGCGCGCGCCTTGGCAGGCTTGGATTTTCCGAGCACGACTTCGACGAGTTTTTTCGGCCAGCCGCCCATCGGCTCCCCAAGTCCTCCCGCGAGCATGTCTTTCACCGACTCGGGGAATGCCGTGCCGGGCTCGAGATTCAGCACATCGGCGGGCTTGATGCCGCGCGTGAAAAGGAAGAGCGCCATGTCGCCGACCACCTTGCTGGAGGGCGTGACCTTCACGATGTCGCCGAAAAGCTGGTTCACCTCGGCATAGCAACGCGCGATCTCGGGCCAGCGGTGCGAGAGGCCCATGCTCGCGGCTTGCTCCTTGAGGTTCGTAAACTGCCCGCCGGGCATTTCGTGCACATAGACCTCCGCGCTGCCGGTGCGGGGCGAGGTGTCGAACGGCGCGTAGAAATTGCGCACCTGCTCCCAGTAGTCGGCGAATTCCTCGAGCGCTCCGAGGTCGAGCCCGGAGTCGCGCGGCGTGTTTTGGAGCGCGGCAACGAGGCTGTTGAGGTTCGGCTGGGAGGTCGAGCCGGACATCGACGAGACAGCGGCGTCCACCACATCCACCCCGGCCTCGGCGGCCATGAGGAGCGATGCGGAATTCACACCGCTCGTGTCGTGCGTGTGGAAATGAACAGGCAGGGACACCTCGTCGCGGAGGGCCTTGATCAAAGCGCGGGCGGCGAACGGACGGCACAGGCCGGCCATGTCCTTCACCGCGAGGATATGCGCGCCCATTTTCTCCAACTCCTTCGCGAGGCCGATGTAGTATTTCAGCGAATACTTCGTGCGCTTGGGATCGAGGATGTCGCCGGTGTAGCAGACCGTTCCCTCGCAAATGCCATGCGTGTGCTTGCGCACGGCTTCCATCGCGGAGCGCATGTTCGGCAGGTCGTTCAGCGAATCGAAAATTCGGAAGATGTCCATGCCGCACTCGGCGGAATGCTTGATGAATCCGGCCACGACATTCGGCGGGTAGTTCGAGTATCCGACGGCGTTCGAGCCGCGCAGGAGCATCTGGAAGCAGATGTTCGGAATCCGTTCGCGCAGTTCGCGGAGGCGGTCCCACGGATCCTCGTAGAGGAAACGCATCGAGGCGTCGAAGGTCGCCCCGCCCCACATTTCCAGGCTGAAAAGACCGGACGACCGGCGCGCCACGGCGTCGGCCACGGCAAGCATGTCGTAGGTGCGCACGCGCGTGGCGAGAAGCGATTGGTGCGCGTCGCGGAAGGTCGTATCCGTGAAAAGCAGGCGCTTCTGCTTGCGCGTCCACTCGGCGAATTTCTCGGGTCCGAGCTCGAGCAGAAGCTGGCGCGTTCCCGGCGGCGGGGCCTGCTTGCCGTCGTAGCCCGGACGCCGCGCAGGCTCGAGCGGCGCGGAAATGCGGTGACCTTTCGCCTGCGGGTTGCCGTTCACGATCACATCGGCGAGGAAGGAAAGAAGGCGCGAGGCGCGGTCGCGGCGGGGCTTGAACTCGAACAGCGAGGGCGTCGTGTCGATGAGCGTGGTCGTGGCCTTGCCCGAGGCGAACTCGGGATTGAGGATCACATTTTCGAGGAACGGAATGTTCGTCTTCACGCCGCGGATGCGGAATTCGCGGAGCGCGCGGAGCATCCGCTGGAGAGCGATCGGGAAGGTCTGCCCGCTCGTCGTGACCTTCGTCAAAAGCGAGTCGTAGAAGGGCGTGATTACACTGCCGGTCGTGCCCATGCCGCTGTCGAGGCGCACACCGAAGCCCGCCGCGCTGCGGTAGGTGACGATCTTGCCGTAGTTCGGCATGAATTTGTTCGCGGGATCCTCGGTGGTGATGCGGGCCTGGACGGCGAAGCCGTTGCAAGGAACTGCATCCTGCTGCGGTAGCGCAAGCTCGGGGCCGTGCAAGGAAGCGCCGGCGGCGACGAGGATTTGGGAACGCACGAGGTCGATGCCGGTAACCTGCTCGGTAACCGTGTGCTCGACTTGGATGCGGGGGTTCATCTCGATGAAGAACCACTCTTTTTTGTCCACATCGTAGAGGAATTCGATCGTGCCGGCGTTGTTGTAGCCGATGCCGGCGGCGAGCCGCACCGAGGCGTCGCACAGGTCGCGGCGCACGCCGGGGTCGAGGTCCACCGAGGGCGCGATCTCCACGACCTTCTGGTGACGGCGCTGGACGGAGCAGTCGCGCTCGTGGAGGTGGAGGACATTGCCGTGGCGGTCGCCGAGGATTTGCACCTCGATGTGCTTTGCGCGTGGGATGTATTTTTCGAGGAACACGGCGGGGTTCCCGAACGCCCGGCCCGCCTCGCCCTGGGCCTCGTCGAGCAACGGCGCCAAATCCTCGGGCTTCGTGACCACGCGCATCCCGCGCCCACCGCCTCCGAAGGCCGCCTTGATGATCAGCGGGAACCCGATTTTTTTCGCGATCCGCAACGCCTCGGCCCGCTCGGTGACGGGATCTTCGGTGCCGGGCAACACGGGAACATTCAGCTTTTGCGCCAGTGTGCGGGCGGCGGTCTTGTCGCCCATACTCTCGAGCAACTTCACATCCGGGCCGACGAAAATGATGCCCGCTTTCTCGCAGGCCCGCGCGAACCCGGCGTTCTCGGAGAGAAAACCGTAGCCGGGATGGATCATGTCCACACCGCGTTCGCGCGCGAGGGCGATGATCCCCTCGATGTCGAGATACGCGCCGACCGGCCCCTTTCCCTCGCCCACGAGATAGGCCTCGTCGGCCTTGAAGCGATGCATCGTGTAGCGGTCCTCCTGGGCGTAGATCGCGACGGTGCGCATTCCGAGCT
>CAWUMN010000050.1:0-9186 GCA_963923595.1 uncultured bacterium | reverse complement strand
ACCTCGCTCACCGGCGTGGCCCCTGGCCATGTGCCGAAGAAATGGGTGAAGTTCATTGCCGGCGGGTTCCTTCTGCTCCCCTGCTGGGTGCTGACTCTCGCCTTTTTCGGAGCTTTGCTCGACAGCGCTGGGAATGGGCATTTTTGGAAAAACGAGGAGCTCTTGTGTTTCGGCTGCGGCGTGTTTCTAGGCGTGGCCGGGTATTTCACCATCAAGCCACTCGTCTGGCTGTATGTGATCGGACACGAACTCACCCATGCTTTTCTAGTGTGGCTTCACGGCGGGAGTGTCCATGATTTCCATGTCGCCCGCAGCGGGGGGCATATCGTGACGGACACAACCAACACGCTCATCGTGTTGGGGCCGTATTTCGTTCCATTCTACACGGTGCTCTGGCTGTGCTCCTATACCACGGCGCGGGTTTTTTTTGATCTCCCGGGGTATCCGGGATTGTTTCAAGGCGCGATCGGGGCCACTTGGGCGTTCCACATGGCTTTCACGGTGGCGATGATTGTTCGAGGCCAACCCGACCTCGAATACGGCGGCGTGTTTTTTTCCCTCGTGGTGATCTATCTAGCGAACCTCGCGTTGATCTCTGTGATGCTGGTCGCACTGTCGCCGGTTCTGGATTGGGGCGGCTTCGCGCGCGGGTTGGTCTGGAGTGCGCAGGAAGTTTCTGCCGAAATTTTCAGGCTGCTGCGGCCGGCGGGTTAGGGGAGGGGAAATGTCCTTCGCGCACATAGTGGCCGAAGGCGCGCTGGAGGGCATCGGCGAGGTCTTGGCGGTTTTGCCAGCCTGTCGCTTTGCGGAAAGCCGTGGAGTCAACGACCCAGCGGTCGGCCCAGATTTCCTTCGCACGGTCGCGGGTTAGGCTGGGGGCGGAGCGGCGCAGGGAGGGGATCGAGTCGACCAAAAGGGACATGGCTTTCACGGCGGTGATGGGAATCGGCAGGGTTACGCCTTTGGCGCCGGCGGCGCGCGCGGCGGTCTCGATCAACTCCCAATCGGTGATCGTGCGGTGGGCCGAGATGTAGTGCGGACCGCGGGCTTCGCCATGCCACGCGGCTTCGATCGCTGAAACGACATCCTCGACGGAAAGAAAACTGAATTCCTTTCGGCGCAGGCCGGGTTTGGTGCGGATCAAGCCCGAGGCCATTTTGAAAAGCGGGAGCGTGGCCGTATCGCGTGGGCCAAGGATCATTGGCGGGCGGAGAATGCAAAGGTGGCGGTTGGTTTGGGAATGAAGGGCGCGCTCGAGAGCGAGCTTGGATTTTCCATACCAGGTGAGCGGGGTGTCGGCGTCGGATTCGGTGCGGGCAGCGCGGCCGTGTGGCGTGGGACCTCCAGCGGATTGGGATGACAACACGACGGTGCGGGTGGTCTCGGGCAGGGCTTCGAGCACACGCAGGGTCCAATCGACATTTGTGGCGAAATACTCGGCGCGGTCCCGTGCGAAGAGAACGCCGGCGGAGAGGAGCGCGTGGGTGGGCTGGATTCCTGTTGGCCAGTTTTCCGGTTCCGGATCGAGCGGGGTGACCGAACTGGGGTCAAGTCCCTCGACGGCGAGTTGCGCGCGGAGTTTTTCAGCGCTGCGAACCGGCGCGAGTATCCGGGTTCCCTGCGGGATTTCGCGGATCAGGAGATTGCGTCCAACGAAACCCGTGGCGCCTGTGACGAGCAGGATTTTCATGAATGCCCGTCAAGCGGCGTTTGCCTGATCAGGGGGTGGCGGGTTTTTGGTCGGCGGTGGGCTGGGGAGCGTCTTGGCGCTGGATGCGGTATTTTTCGACGACGGCCTTGGCGTCGTTGTCCGTTGCGGCAAGTTTAAGGAGGTCGTTTAGCATCTCGGTGTAGCGGGTCTGGACCTGCTGGGCCTGCTGAACGCTTGCTTCGCGTTGTTTAATAAGTTCCGCAAAGCGCTTCTCGGCGTCGATTGTGGAGGTGAGTTGGCGATCCATGGTGTCATAGCGCCACTTCATGGAGCGGGAGGCTTGGCCGTTCGCGCTGATTTGGGCAAATAGAAAAATGGAGAAAGCGAGAGCGAGGATCGCGATGAGGAGATGGATGTTTCCGACAAACGAGTCGGAGTTTTCTGGGGCGGGGTCGTTGTAGTCTTCCATGGGGTTGATCAGGGTTGAGTGGGTGCTGGGGTGGTATTCACTTCGAGCCCGTATTTTTTGAGAAGCTCGGTGATCTTGGTGTTTTTATTGGCCACGGAAAGTTGGGCGAGATCGCGGAGCATGGCGGGCCCGATTTGGTTTTGCAGTTGGGCGGCGCCTTCGATCTGCTGTTGCTGGGCCTGAAGTTGCTGTTGCTGGGTTTGAATGGCGAGTTGGTGCGCTTGGATTTCATCCTGCTGCTTGAGCATTTTGCTTTCGAAACTTTGGTTGGTCCAAGTTCCGATGAGAACCCAAAGACTGAGGAGGAGGGCGAGTCCGCACGAAGCGGTGGAGAGGAGGGCGAATGGCATGGGTGAGGTGATGAGCCATCAACAAAAGCCTTTCGCCTGAATGGCGTCAAGGTGCAAAACAAAACCTGCTTGCTGATTCGCGGAGCCGGTCAATAGAGTTCACCGATGAGGATTTTGGTAACGGGCGGGGCCGGTTTTATCGGTTCCCATGTGGCGGCGAGGTTTCTCCGGGATGGTCACGAAGTGGAGATCATCGACGACTTCAACGATTACTACGACCCGGCGATCAAAAGATCCAATATCGCCGCGCTCGGTGGCGGCGCGCGAATTCGAGAGGGTGATATCCGGGATGGAGGTTTTGTCCGCAGCGTGCTCGCCGAGGGGCGATTTGACGCGATCGTCCATCTCGCCGCGCGGGCGGGGGTGCGTCCCTCGGTGAAAGACCCGCAACTCTATATAGACACAAACATCACCGGCACGCATCACCTGCTTGAGGCGGCACATCGGACCGGCGTCGGCCGGTTTTTGTTCGCATCCAGTTCCTCGGTTTACGGCTTAGCGAAAAAAGTCCCCTTCACCGAGGATTTGCCCTTGCCGCAAACTTTGAGCCCCTACGCGGCAACGAAGCTCGCGGGGGAGCAGCTTTGCGGCAACTACGCCCATCTTTACGGAATGAAGGTTGTGTGTCTGCGGTTCTTTACCGTTTACGGCCCCGGCCAGCGGCCTGACTTGGCGATCCACAAATTCACCGACGCGATCCACCGGGGCCAATCGATCCCGCAATATGGTGATGGATCCACGCGACGCGATTACACCTACATCGACGACATCGTTCAAGGTGTGACCGGCGCGCTGCGCTATGAGGGGCCAGCGTTCGACATTTTCAATCTCGGGGAAAATCAAACAACCACTTTGTCGGAGTTGATCATCGAAATCGAAAAAGCCCTCGGCAAAAAAGCGGTGATCGAGCAGTTGCCAGATCAACAAGGCGACATGCCGCTCACCGCCGCCGACATCACGAAGGCCCGCCAACTGCTCGGCTACAATCCGCAAACTAAAATCCGCGAAGGCATCCCGAAATTCGTTGAGTGGTATCTCACCTCGCGATGAGTGCCGTCGAAGAGATCGCTTCCGAGTTGGTTCGAATTCCCAGTGTGAATCCCGATGGCGGCGCTCCCGGCACGGATCGCACAGGCGAGGCAGCCTGTGCGGATTGGGTCGCCGGCTTTTTGCGGGACTCCGGCGCGGAGGTCGCCCTGCGCGAGGTTTTGCCTGGCCGACCGAATGTCGTCGCGCGTTTCCCCTCCAAAAAAACCGGCGCACCGAGAATTCTTTTCGCCCCGCATCTCGACACCGTGAGTGTTTCGGGAATGACGATCGATCCCTTCGGCGGGGAAATTCGCGACGGGCGAGTCTGGGGTCGGGGGGCCAGCGACACGAAAGGCCCGATGGCCTCGATGCTCTGGGCACTGCGCGAGGCGCATGGTTTTTTGGCCGATCTCCCGCACGAAATCTGGTTCGCGGGTCTCGTTGGCGAGGAGGCTGGCCAGCACGGTGCAAAGGCTCTCGCCGAGCAGGAGAAGTTTGATTTTGTGATGGCTGGCGAACCGACTTCCCTCGACGCGGTCCACGCGCACAAGGGGTCCTGCTGGCTCCACCTCCAGGCCCGCGGCCGCGCGGTCCACGCTTCGCGTCCCGAGGAGGGCGACAATGCTATTTATAAAATCGCCGCCGCGATCGACTGCCTTCGCCGAGATGTTGCGCCGAGACTTGCTGAAAAAACCGACCCCGTTCTCGGCGCATCAACGCTCAGTGTCGGGACGATCTCCGGCGGTTCGAAAATCAACATTGTTCCTGACTTTTGCGAATGCTCGGTCGATCTGCGCTTCATCCCCGGCGCCGAAACGGATTTTGTTTCCACGATGCTCCGGGAGCGGGTGCCAAGCCTCGAGGTATCCCTGCGGCGCTCCGAGCCGCTTTGGACCGATCCCGCGCACCCGCTCATCCAAATCCTTGGAACTCTCGGCTCGCGTCCGGTCGGTGCGCCGTGGTTTTGCGATGCCGCCATCTTTGCCGCGAAAGGCTGCCCCGCCATCGCCATCGGACCAGGCTCGATCGATCAGGCCCACACCGCCGATGAATTCATCCGCGTCGAGGATTTGCGGCGTGGCGGCGCGTTCTTTTTCGATTTTCTCCAAAGCCTCGCCTGATCCTGAAAACCATTCCCGGTCTTGATCTCGCGGGGATGAAGTGAAAAAGTTCCGGCCATCAGCAAGGATCTTTACAGTTGGGAAAAAGCCGACTCCGGCCAAAGGGCGCCATTTTACACACGCAAAATCGTGTGGATTCCTATTGCCCTGCTCGCTGCCGGAGCCTTCGCCGGGTGGGTGGGTTTTGGAATCCTCACTCACCAATACAAGGAACGCGCCGAGGAATTCGATCTCAAGCAGGTTTCGCAAATGGAGGCCGCCTCCGTGCTCTTCGACCGCGAAGGCCGCGAGTTTGGAAAACTTTTCATCCAAAACCGCCAGCCTGTCCCCTACGAGCGCCTACCTCAGAATCTCGTCGACGCTGTTATTGCTGCCGAGGACAACCGCTTCTACACCCATGACGGCGTTGACTACATGGGCATCTTCCGGGCCGCGATCACGAACTACCTTCAAGGCCGCATCGCCCAAGGCGCAAGCACCGTCACCCAGCAACTCGCGCGCAATTCCTTCGAGCTCCGTGAGCGCACCTACGAACGCAAACTCGTCGAAATGTATCTCTCCTGGCGGATCGAGAAGAATTTTTCGAAAAAGGAAATCATGGAAGCCTACTTGAACCGCGTTTATTTCGGCAGCGGTTTCTACGGTGCCGAGGCAGCCGCGCAAGGCTACTTCGGCAAAAGCGCCATCAACCTCTCTCCGGGTCAGTGCGCCACACTCGCGGGACTTTTGAAAAGCCCGAACGGCCTTTCGCCTTTTAACAACCCCGAGGGCTCGAAATCCTCCCGCGACATCGTCCTCCAAAAAATGCGCGACCTCGGTTTCATCAACCGCCAGGAACTCGCCAAAGAACTTGCATCGCCGCTGGGGCTCGTTCAGCGAACCAACCCCTTCAAAACGGGCTACGCGCAGGAACTCATCCGCCAGCAGGTCATCAAGGCCCTTGGCTTCGAGCGCGCGATGAATGGCGGCTACCGCATCGATACGACCCTCGATATCGACCTTCAGCGTGCTGCCGAGAAGGCCACGCAGGACTGTCTGCTCGAGGTGGAGTCCCGCCCTGGATACGACCATCCCACCTTTGCCGAATACCGCGCCGCCACCTCCAAAATGGAGGACGCCATCAACCGCGGCAACATGTCGGTAAAAATGCCCGAGCCGAAATATCTGCAAGGCGCCGCGATCGCCGCCGAGAACGCCACTGGCGGAATTCTCGCTCTGGTCGGGGGACGCGATTTCCGCCACAGCGAATACAACCGCGCCATCCAAGGCACCCGCCCCGTCGGCACGGCTTTCACTCCTTTTGTTTATACCGCTGCCTACGCCGCCGGGGTTTTCCCGGGCGAACTCGTGCAGGACGCCTGCATCGACAACCGCTATGTCATGGTCGGCGGCGAAACCGGCATCCTCGGCGAATGGGGCGTGGAAACCCCCGACAATGAATACGAGGGATCCATCTCCACGCGCGATGCCCTGCTCAAAGGAAAAAATGCAGCCACCGTCCGTCTCGGCATGAAGATCGGCTTGGATAAAGTCGTCGAAACCGCCACGGCGGCTGGCATCAAATCCCCGCTCCGCGACTACTCGAATTCCTTCCTCGGCAGCAGCGAGTTCTCCCTCGACGAGCTCGTCCTCGGCTACACGATCTTTCCCAATTCCGGCCAGCGCCCAGCCAGCCTCTATATCATCCAATCGATCAAGGAAACGGACGGGAAAACTATCTTCAACGCTCCCCGCAAGCGCTACAGCGCGATTTCCCCGACTGCCGCCTATCAAGTCCACACGATCCTTGCCCAATACATGGAAGAGGGCCAAGGCGCCGCCGCGCGCAAACTTTTCGGCCTCCCGGAGATTCCTGTCGGAGGAAAATCCGGCACCGCCTATGGATTCACCGATACCTATTTCGTCGGATACTCGAACCGCGTCACCTGCGGCGTCTGGGTCGGCTTTGACAAACCCACCAAAATTTTCCGAGGCGCCTTCGGCAAAGACCTCGCCTTTCCGATCTGGGCAAAAATCATGGCCGCCTCGGTGAAATCCTTCCCGCCCGCTCATGTCGATCAACCACCCGGCTTGCAAACTGTGGAAATCTGCCGCTCCTCCGGCCTACTCGCCACCCCGCGCTGCCAACCCAAAAGCTCCCCGAATCCCGCTCCTGCCTCCACCGGGGTGACGGACTCCAGCAACACCGCCAGCGTTTACAAGGAGCTCGCCACAGCCGAACAACTCCCGAAAATTCCCTGCGACATCCACGGTGGCGGCATTCGTTCCTACACACAGGAATTCGAGCAGGAGGACTGGCCCCGCGCCGCCTCCGCCATTGACCTCACTAAAATCCGCCCTGTCGCCGTTGTCTCGCCAGCCCTGACGGGATACAACGACATCTACCGCTCCGTGCGACCCGGCGAGGGAATCGAGAATGACGACTCCGTGCCTGTCGCGAAGGCCATACCGGTCAATGTCGCGCCGCCCGCCGCCGAAGCCGCTACTCAGCCCCCAGCCGGCGAGATCGAAATCCGTCGCGCCGAGCCCGTCAATTCCGGTGCGCCCCCATTTGAAGCCCCGGCCCTTGAAGCCGCTCCGCCCGACCCGATCCAATTTTTCAACTGATCAAAAAATTCCCCCTTGCCAAAAGCGGCGCCCCGTCTAGTTTCACTCTCATAGATCGCGGGGTGGAGCAGCCCGGTAGCTCGTCAGGCTCATAACCTGAAGGTCAGAGGTTCAAATCCTCTCCCCGCAACCCCCTTACTTTCGGCTCCATGGAGCCGATTTTTTTTGCCCAAACAGACCAGTGCGATGGAGGAATCGAATTGAGGTTTCGTGCGGTCGGCGCGAACATTTTTCGCATGAGCTCGGAGCCATCATCTTGGGAAAATACATCGCCTGCCGATCTCTCGTTTGTTTTCCCCGAGACCCGTTCGGGAAATGTGGAAAAGGCTGTTGAGAAATCCACGGCAGCTTTTCGCGGGTGGGCTGCGCTTTCCCTCGATCAACGGCGCGAGGCTTTGGAGAAATCCCGCCAGGCTTTGCAGGACCGCTCGGAACAACTCGCGGTTTTGATTTCGCGAGAGACCGGCAAGCCTCTCCGCGAGGCGCGTCTCGAAATGGGGGCGGTGATCGCGAAATTCGATTTCACCTTTGCGGACGGCGAGCGTTATTTGCGCGATACGGTGGTCGAGGACGGTCCAAATCCCGCCTTGGTGCGCCGCCATCCCATGGGTCCAGCGGCGGTGATTGCTCCCTACAATTTCCCAATCCACCTCGGACACGGCGCGACGGTGGCCTATTTGCTCGCGGGGAATACGGTGCTTTTCAAACCCTCGCCGCTTGCTGTGAACACCGGCCTCGCCTACGCGCAGGCAATGCAAACGGGCCTGCCCGCCGGAGTTTTCGAGGTGGTGTCGGGGTGGGGCGAGACCGGAAAACGGCTTTGTGCGAATCCCGCAGTGCGTGCCGTTTGTTTCACAGGATCCGTGCCTGTCGGGCGCGCGTTGTCGGAAATGCTCGCCCGAGATTATTCGAAGTGTCTCGCGCTCGAGTTGGGCGGGAAAAACTCGGCGATCGTCTGTGACGATGCCGACCCGGCGCTCGCTGCCGAAGCGGTCGCGGATGCGATGTGCCTCACGGCCGGCCAGAGGTGCAATGCGACTTCGCGCGTGTTGGTGGATCGGAAAATTGCCGATGTGTTTTTGGAGAAGTTGATCGCCTCGGTCGGGCGTTACAGTCCCGGCGATGTGTTGGAGGAGACGACAACGCTCGGGCCCCTGATCAGCTTCGCCGCCCGCGAACGCTACGAAAAACTCGCCTCGCTGGAGATTGGTGAATGGATTCTACCTGGTGGCATTATGGAGAAAAACTCCCGGGACCAGCATGGATACTGGGTTTTGCCTGCCATCACCCGGGTGGATTCCTTGGACACTCTCGACCGCTCGGCGCTGGCTCTCGAGGAAACCTTTGCGCCCCTTCTTGTGGTCGAGATGTTTTCCAACGATGACGAGGCGGTTGCCCGGCACGAGGCTTGGAAGTTCGGCCTCACAGCGAGTGTTTTCACGGCCGACGCTGCACGGTTTCAGCGCATCGGCTCGGGGTTGTCCGTGGGCAATCTTTACCAAAACCTCCCCACGACATTTTCGCCTTCCACACTGCCGTTTGGAGGGTGGGGGAGTTCGGGAAACGGCCGCCCGGGCGCGAGGGGCTTTGTCCGATTCGGCATTCGCGAGCAGGCCGTTCAGTGGAGGAAAGGGACGCCATGAAGCGAGGATTCCTAGATAAGCTCATCGAGCGACTGCCGCTCGTTCAACCCGGCGAGGTTCAGAATTACCTCGTTGAGATCGCGAGGGAGAAGGGCTTCCTAGAAACCATTTTCAACGCGATTCTCGAGGGTGTGATTGTAACCAATCCCGAGGGTCGCATCCTCTACCTCAACCGCGCAGCGTGTGGATTTTTTGGAATCGAGGCCGATGCGAGTCTCGGCAAGCCGCTTGCGGAGGCGGTTCGCGGAATCGATTGGACCGAGCTGGGAGGCTCCGGCGCGGGCACAGTGAGCCGGGACCTTGAGGTTTTCTATCC
>CAWUMN010000049.1:0-9328 GCA_963923595.1 uncultured bacterium | reverse complement strand
CAGGAGGATGGCGGGCGCGATGTGTTCGCGAAAATCCGCGAGCGGTTGCGCGTCGGCCGGGGTGTGGCGCGTCGGAGCGGCCCGGACTACCTCGCCTACGCCTTGCTCGATGCCACGGTGGACAGCATGTTTCCCGTGCTCGAGACCGTCGGAGATTGCATCGAGGCGGTGGAGGAAAGCCTGCTAGAAAAACCCCGCCGCGAGAGCCTGCGGCGCCTTTACGAGACGAAACGCATCCTCCTCGCCCTGCGCCGCTCGGCCTGGCCGCACAGGGAGATTTTCAACACGCTCATGCGTGACGATACCGGATTGGTGGACCGGGGCACACAGTTGTTCCTTCGCGATTGCTACGACCACACGACCCAGATCATTGATATCATCGAGAGCTACCGCGACCTGAGCGCGGGGCTGATGGACCTCTACCTCTCCAGCGTGGGCTTCCGCACCAACGAAATCATCCGTGTCCTCACGATCGTCTCGGTCCTTTTCATCCCCCTGACCTTCCTCGCCGGCGTCTACGGAATGAACTTCGACACCCGCCATCCCTGGAACATGCCGGAGTTGAGCTGGCCCTACGGCTACGAGTTTTTCTGGGTCGCGAGCATCTGCATCGTGCTTGGTATGTTGGTTTTCTTCAAACGCAAAGGCTGGCTCGGCAAGAGCTGAGCCAGCCCGTTTCCTCGAAATGGTCATCCACCCGAGCCACACCGTTCCCAGCCAGCCGCCGCCGGTTTGGAAAATCGCCACCGCCTTTGCGATCGTCTACCTCGGCTACGGACTGAATTTCCTCGCGATCAAGGCCGCGGTGGAAACCCTCCCCGCGTTTCTCTTCGCCGCCTCCCACATCCTCGGAGCCGGCCTCCTCCTCATGGCTTGGACCGCCCTGCGCGGGGAAAAAATCCTGCTCCCGCCCGCTGCCATGGCCCGCGCCGCCACGGCCGCGCTTTTCCTCTTCGTCGGCGGTGTCGGCCTGGTCACGCAGGGGGAAAAACTCGGCGTCCCCTCGGGAGTCGCCGCCATCATCAAAGCCTCGGTCCCCCTCTGGGTCGCTGTGATCGAAGCCCTCCGCCCGCGCGGCGAAAAACCCGGCGCGCTCGCCATCGTTGGTCTTTTGATCGGCGCCGCCGGAGTCGCCACCCTCGTCCTCCCGAGATTGGCAACCAACAGCGAATCAACCCTCTCAACCGGCATCTGGCTCCTGCTCCTCTCCGCCCTGCTCTTCGCCATCGGCTCGATTTTCATCCGCCACAACCCGCCTTCAACCCACACAACGAAAGGCGTTTTCTGGATGATGCTCTTCGGTGGCACCTATCTTGCCCTGCTCGGCACGGCCTTCGGGGAATTCTCCCAAATCACCGCCGCCGACTTCGCCCCTCCCGCGCTCGCGGCCTTCGCCTTCCTTCTGTTCGTCCACTCGCTGGCCGCCTTCACTGCCATGAACTGGCTCTTGAAACACCTCCCCGCCCCGCTCGTAACCACCAAATTTTTCGTCTCCCCCGCCATTGCCGTCGTTGCCGGTTGGTTCGTGCTCGGGGAACCCATCGGAACCGCCACTTTGGCGAGCCTGGCCCTGATCCTTGTCGGCGTCGCCATCGTCTTCCGCAGCCCCAAAACCTCCCCGAAAGAAGAAGACCTTACCGCCGACCAATAAGGCCCAGCCATTCAGCCCATGTCGGCGCTGATAAAATCCGACTTAAAATTGGTTAGTTAGGGAGCTTTTCGGCGTAACAAAAAACCCCTTCCGCGCCGGAGCGGGAAGGGGTTTTTGTAAAATCAGGTCGTCTTACTTCACATGCGACGAGACGAGCTTGGTCATCTCGAACATGGTGACTTGGGACTTGCCGCCGAAGACGGGCTTGAGGAGCGCGTCGGCATTGATGTTGCGCTTGTTCTTGGCGTCTTGGAGACCGTGTTTCTTGATGTAGTCCCAGACTTTTTTGGTGAGCTCACCGCGGGAGACCGGGGTGGAGCCGACAACGGCCGCGAGAACGGCATCGGGTTGAACGGGTTTGAGGAGGGCGGGATTGGCTTTGCGTTTGGGTTTGGCTGCTGTTGGCATGTTGGGTGGTTTTTTGGTTGCGACACCCGGGCCATGCGGCTGGGCGTCAGAATTCTCGAGGTTTCGTGAACGAGGCGGACTGATAGCAGGTTCGCTCGGCGGGCGTCCACTTTTTCTTTTGGGATTTAAGAAAGGGGTTTGCGAAGGGAATTGGCGAGCTCGGCGGCTTGGTTTTCGAGGTTGGCAAGCGAGCCGTCGTTCCAAGCTGCGAAGTCCGCGCGTGCTGTTTTTTCGTCCATCGGGAGCTGACTGCGAATGATCGACTCGGCCTCGTCAGGAGTCAGTCCGCGTGCGGCGGTGCGGGTGAGTTGAGTCTCGGGTGAGCAGGCGACGGTGACGATGCGGTCGAAGAAACGCTCGGCACCGGTTTCGAAAAGGAGTGGGATTTCGACAACCAATGGCGTGGAGGTTTTGCGGCATTCCTCGGCGAGTTGCGTCCAGCGCTCACGGATGCGCGGGTGGAGGATCGACTCGAGGCGCGCCTTGGCGGCGGGATCTTGAAAAACCAAACGCCGGATCGCGGCGCGGTCGGGCTGGCCGCCGGGCGTGTAGGCTTCGGCGAAAAGCTCGGAGGTGATGCGGCGTCGCACTTCGGGATCCGACTCGAGGAGTTCGCGCGAGGCGGCGTCGGCATCGAACAAGCGCGCGGAGAGCTTTTCGGCCAACATTTTTGAGAAGGTCGATTTGCCCGAACCAATGCCGCCAGTGACTCCGATGACCGCCATGTTTTGAGAAATAATGGGATGCCCGCGCAAAGGCTAGCGCAGGTTCAGCCAGGCAGGATCGCCGTAGCGTTGGCTGACCAAAGCAGCGGCGGATTTTTCGAGAGCCGGGAGGTTTTCCAGCGGCAAAACCTCGTGTGCCAAAGCCTCGGCAAGCGAGATGGGCGGAACGGAGGCGTGGAGCGAGCCCTGGTAAAGAACGCCCTGCCGTGAGCGGCGCAACGCACCCCCGAGGATTTTGTGCGAACCAGAGATGATGTCGTAAGCGACGGGGCTTTCGAAGCACACAGGGCCACAGCGGCAATCTTCTAGCGCAACCAGTTTGGCGTCGGGGAGGATTTGGCGGATCGCAGGGAGGAGGGCCTCGTGGATCGCTTGGTAAATTTGCGCGGAGGTCAGGCTGGTGATCGCCGCGGCGGCGGGCAACGCCAACCCCAGAGTGAGTTCATCACCATGAAAAACCGTTCCGCCTCCGGTCCAGCGGCGCATGACGGGTCGGCCATGGGCGAGGTTTTGGATGTTTTGCAGGCGCTGGGAATAGCCAAAAGTCACCGCAGGTTCAGCCCAGCGATAGGTTCGCAGGACCGGAGCTTCCATGACTGCCGCCAAAGCCTCGTCGCAGGCCATCTGCTCCGCCGGACTTCGTGGGCACGGGTCGTCCCAAAAGAGAATTTGGGCGAAGGTTTTTTTCATGGTTTGCGGTGGAGGGCCTGTTTAGTTTCACGGGTCATGGCAAAGCAAGCACTCGGCAAGGGCCTCGGCGCGCTCATCAATAAACGCGTCGCCAGCCCCGCTCCCATCGAGGAGCACGGGGAGAAAATCCAAAAACTCCCTCTTTCCAGCATCGCGCCCAGTCCGCTCCAGCCGCGACAGGATTTTCCCACCGAGCATTTGAATGAATTGGTGGAGAGCATCCGCGAGCGCGGAATCATTCAGCCGTTGATCGTCCGCCAGGTCGATGGCACCTACGAACTCATCGCTGGCGAACGCCGTTGGCGCGCCGCAAAGGAACTCGGGCTCGCCGACGCGCCCGCGATCGTGCGCGAGGCCAGCGACCGCGAGGTTTTGGAATTGGCGCTCATCGAGAATCTTCAGCGCGAGGGCCTCAACCCGATCGAAGAGGCCGCCGCCTACTCGAGATTGCACCAGGATTTCAGCCTCACGCAGGAGGAGATCGCGCGCCGTGTCGGCAAGAGCCGCGCCGCGGTGGCGAATGCCATGCGGCTGCTCGACCTCGCCGGCGATGTGCAGGGTTTGCTGAAGCACAGCAGGATCTCCGTGGGGCATGCGAAGGTGCTCCTCTCGCTCCGCAACCACGAGGAGCAAAAACTCCTCGCCGACCAGATCGTTCGCTCCGGCCATTCCGTGCGGGTTGCGGAAAAAATGGCAGCACAGTTGATGGAAGAGAGCGGCCAGCCCCGCAAGGGCCGCGCCAAAAACCGCCCGCAGGAGCCGGCCGCCGCCATCCAGCGCGTCCAAAACCTCCTCACGCACCGCCTTTCCACGCGTGTCTCGATCCAGCATGGAGAGAAAAAAGGCCGCATCGAGATCGAGTATTACGGCAACGACGACCTCAACCGCATTCTCGGCCTGCTCGGTGTCGGAGAGGAGTAAGAATCCGTGGGCGTCCTTCGAAAAATCCTGAGTCCCGCCGTGAGGTTTATCGACTCGGATTATTTTCCCGAGGGTGCAGAGAAGACCCGCGAACTCCCCGAGCGCTTCGAGTTCAAGCGCGCCGTGCCGTTTCTCATCCTCCACCTCGGCTGCCTCGGCGTGATCTGGGTGGGCTGGAGTTGGGCGGCGGTGGCGACGGCGGTGTTTTTGTATTTCGCAAGGATGTTTGCGGTGACGGGATTTTATCACCGCTATTTCTGCCATCGCGCGTTTCACACTTCGCGGGCGATGCAGTTTGTGTTTGCGCTCATCGGGCTTACGGCGGTGCAGCGCGGCCCGCTCTGGTGGGCGGCGGTTCATCGCCACCACCATGCGCATTCCGACGACGACCAAGACGTCCACTCGCCCGTCGCAAAGGGGTTCCTCTGGGCGCACATCGGCTGGCTCACGAGCAGCCGGAATTTTCCCACCGACTACCGTCTCGTCAAAGATCTCGCCAAATTTCCCGAGCTGGTTTTTTTGAACCGCTTCGATCTGATCGGGCCGGCGATCCTATTTGCCGGACTCTACGGCTTCGGAGCCGCGCTGGAAGTGTTCGCGCCCGGGCTTGGCACCTCGGGCTGGCAAATGGTCATCTGGGGTTTCTTCATCAGCACGACGGTGCTTTTTCACGGGACCTGCTTGGTGAACTCGCTCGCGCACTGTTTTGGAAACAAGCGCTTCGACAATGGCGATGACAGCCGCAACAGCCTGCTCATCGCGCTCCTCACGCTCGGCGAGGGCTGGCACAACAACCACCATCAATACCAGGCCTCCGCTCGGCAGGGCTTCTATTGGTGGGAGGTCGATATTTCCTACTACCTCATCCGCCTGATGGGGCTTCTGGGCCTCGTCTGGAATATCAAGCCGGTGCCGGTCGGCGTTTACGCCAAAGCGAATTCCTCCCCGAAGTGAGGGAGCGGGTCGCCATCGTCGGGACCGGCGTCGCCGGCATGGGGGCCGCCTGGCAACTCCGCCACTCGGCCGACATCACGCTCATCGAGCGCGACGCCCGACCGGGAGGACACACGAACACCGTGACGATCGACGAGGACGGCACGCCGGTGCCTATCGACACAGGGTTCATCGTTTTCAACCACGCGACCTACCCGAACCTCGTGGAGCTTTTTCGCGAACTCGGCGTGGAAACCAAGCCTGCCGAAATGTCCTTCAGCGTGCGCCACGAACCGGCGAATCTGGAATACAACGGCATGGGGCTGGACAAGCTTTTCGCCCAGCGGCGGAATATCGTGCGGCCGCGTTTTCACGCCTTGGTGCTGACGATCATGCGGTTCTTCCGCATCGCCCGGAAGGCGCTGGAAAATCCGTCGTCGCTCGAATGCACGGTCGGGGAATTCGTTCAACGACACCGACTCGGGCGCGACTTTCTGGAGTTTTATCTGGTGCCGATGAGCTCGGCGGTGTGGTCCACCGAACCCGCGCGGATGCTGGATTTTCCCGCGCTCAGCCTGATCCGTTTTTTCCAAAACCACGGATTCCTTGGCGTCACGACGCATCATCCGTGGTTCACCGTCTGTGGAGGCTCTCAAACCTACCGCGACAAAATCCTCGCCGCATTCGACCCCGTGCGTCTGCCTGCCAAGGTAGTTGCCGTTTCGGAAGCCGGGGAGCGCGCAAAGGTTCGGCTCGAGGACGGCGTGGAACTCGACTTCGACCGCGTGATCATCGCCGCCCACGCCGACGAGGCTTTGGCGATGCTCTCCTCGCCGGACGCCGACCAGCAGAGGCTTCTCTCCGTGTTTCGCTACCAGCAAAACACCGCCACGCTCCACACCGATGCCTCGGTGATGCCCCGCGCCCGGCGCGCGTGGGCCTCCTGGAATTACCGCGTCGAGCGCCTCCCTGCCGGCAAAACGCGGGCGACCACGCACTACTGGATGAACGCCCTCCAGGGCGTCTCGAAAAAACGGGACTACTTCGTCTCGATCAACGGCGCGGAATCCATTCCCGACTCCGCGGTTCTCTACCGCACGAACTACCACCACCCCGTCTACACGCTCGAGGCGATGCGGGCGCAGAGTGAGCTTCCCCGGTTGAACAACCGCTCGCCCGGCCAGCGCGTGTTTTTTTGCGGAAGCTACTTCCGGCATGGATTCCACGAGGACGCCTACGCCTCCGCAGTGGACCTCGCCCGCGTCGTTCGGCCGATCCTCGGACGATGAATTCCTGCCTCTACGAGTGCACTGTGATGCACCGCCGCCTCGCGCCCAAAAAGCACGAGTTCGTCTACCGGATTTTTCTCTTTCTCTTCGACCTCGAGGAGCTGCCTGAAATCGAGCGCCGCGTCCCGTTTTTGAGCGTCAACGCTCCGAATCTCTACTCGCTCCGCGACGAGGATTATTTCCAGTTCCACTCGCGCGGCATCCGCCAAAACCTCGAGACCTTCCTCGCCACCCAAAACCTCCCCATCCGACCAGCGCGCGTCCAACTCCTCACCCTCCCGCGACTCTTCGGCTACACCTTCAACCCCGTCTCGGTCTTTTTTTGTTTCGATGAAAACAACCGCCCGCTGACCTCGGTGATCCAGGTGGGCAACACCTTCGGCGAGCTGAAACCCTACCTCGTGCCGTGTGACCCCGCCTGCACAGGATTCCATGTCCGCGTGCCTAAGAATTACTATGTCTCGCCGTTTTCCGAACTCGATCTGGAGTTCGACTTCCGGTTCGACGCGCCTGGCCAGCGGCTGAGGTTGGCGATCGACGACTATCGCGGCGGCGAGCGGGTTTTGATCAGCACCGTCACCGGCGCGCGCGAGGAACTCACCGCCGCCAACCTCGCCCGATTTTCGATCCGCTACCCGCTGGTCACGCTGAAGGTCATTTTTCTCATCCACTGGGAAGCGCTCCGTCTTTGGCTGAAAAAAATCCCCTTCCGTTTCAAAGAAGCCGAGCCGCACCTCCAACAAGGCGCCCACCGGGTTCATTGAAGAACGCCGCACCCAATGTCTTGCCCCGATCCCGCCGCCGGTGACAAATTGGACGCATGACCAGCCGGATTTGTTGTTTCCTCCTCGCCTTGCTGACAGTGGCCGCGCTCCAGGCTCAAACTTCGGTTCGCGCCGATGGACGCCAAGCTGTCGAGCACACCGGCATTGCCCTCGTAAAGCCGCAGAAGTGGTCGAAGCCGAACGAAGCCGTTGCTGTGCGTTTCACCGCCTATACAAACCGCGGTGGCTACTTTGTCCTCCGCTCGCCGAGCGGACAGGAGCGCCAAGTCTGGGTTGAACAAATCGTCGGCGGCAAGCCGCTCCTAACGCCCGACATCCCCTCCCAAATCCTGACTCCCGCCGACCGGAACAAGATTCAAGCCGAGATTGACGAACTCAAACAACTCGTCGCGAAGGTCCCTTCCGCCGCGATTGATATTGCTCAACTTTCCAAGCCTCTCGTCGAGGCAGTCCAGAGCTACGATGCCGGCGAGGTGCGGGTGGATGGCTTTTGGGAGCCTGTCTCCAAGTATCGTGAGCGCGAGTTTTACTTGGCCGAAAAACAGCTCCAGCAGTCGATCGACAGGGAACCCGACAAATCCCAAGTCGACCTCGATCAGAATCCGAAGTTCAACAAGCTCGTTGAACTGGCCAAGGATAACCCGGCTTTTCAGGCCAAGATAGAGGCATTCCGTGGCAATCTTCAAAAGCAAGCCCTCGCCGAACACCGGGCTCAACTTCTCAAGCAGCTTTCCAATCCCAATACGCCTGCCACAGATACCCAATCCCTACTCGAGCAGTTGCGGGCCATGAAAAATCCCGACGATCAAATCACGCTCATACTCCAGCAAGCCTCAGCGGCTGTAATTCTTGATCAGCAGATCACGAAATTCCAAGAAGCCGTGGAAACCCACTTCGCAGGCCAGGCTCCGGCCGATATTCCCCCGCCGTTTCCCGGCGAGTTGGAGTTCCAAAACAAAATCCTCGCCGAACAAATTTCCAATTTCCGCGCCTCCGCTCCGCCTGCCGCGATTCGCCTTTCCGAGGAAAAAGCCCGCGCGCTCGATGAGATGGCCAACTCCTTTCCCAAAATCTCCCCGCTCCTCGAGCAGCGGAATTACTCCCAAGCCCTTGCGCTCTTGAATCGCCTCACTACCCCGGCCGCAAGGATCGGTCCTCGCACCGAGGCGGTTATTGCTGCCCTCAAAACCTCCGCGTCTCAAAAAGCCGATGCCTTCTCGAAGCTCCGCGCCGAAGGAGAAACCGCTGAAAAATCCGGCAACGCCAAAGACGCCATCGCCAAATACACCGCAGCGATCGAGATTTCGCCGAACGCCGAGCTTTCCGCCAAAATCGAACAACTCCAAAAACCCGCTAAAAAACAACCATGACCACCAAGCCTCTCACCGGCCACGAATGCCCCGGCGACCCCTGCACGATTGTCATCTTCGGCGCCTCGGGCGACCTCACGAAACGCAAGTTGATGCCGGCCCTCTACAATCTGAAGGCCCTTAAACTCCTCCCGGAAAACTTCGCCGTCATCGGCGTGGCCGTCACGGACAGCAACGACGAACTCTACCGAGCGAAAATCACCGATGACATCAAGCAATTCGCCACCCGCCCGGTCGATCAGGTCGATTGGGACGACTTCGCGAAACGCTCCTACTACATCTCGGGTGACTTCAACAACGCCGACACCTTCGCCCACCTCGGCAACAAGATCGCGGAAGTCCAAAAAACCTGGAACCTCCCCGGCAATGTCCTTTTCTACCTCGCCATCTCGCCGACATTCTTCGGAAAGGTCGTCGAGCAACTCGCCACCGCCGGCCTGACCCAAGAAAACCCCGGCGCCTGGCGTCGCATCATCATCGAGAAGCCATTTGGCCGCGACCTCCAGAGCGCGCGCGACCTCAACAAACAACTCACCACCCATGTGGACGAGTCGCA
>CAWUMN010000048.1:0-9581 GCA_963923595.1 uncultured bacterium | reverse complement strand
GGGATTTTCACCGACTGCGCGATGGCGGCGAAGTGGCGGTAGAGGCCCTCGGGGCTGGGCTTGTTGTAGTAAGGAGCCACGAGCAGAGCAGCGTCAGCGCCGGCTTTTTCGGCGGCTTGGGTGAGGTCGATCGCCTCGGCGGTGGAATTCGATCCCGTGCCGGCGATGACTTTGCAACGGCCAGCGGCGGTTTCGATGGCGACCTTGATGACGCTCAGGTGCTCGTCGTGGTCAAGCGTCGGCGACTCGCCGGTGGTGCCGACGGGAATGATTCCTGAAATGCCGCCGGCGATTTGCTCCTCGATGAGGGCTTTGAAGGCGGGGATGTCGAATTGGCCGTCACGAAACGGGGTGACGAGCGCGGTGTGGGCTCCTGCGAATGACATGGTGCGGGGATGGTTACAGGGAAATGACTCCGTCGAAAACAAAATCCGCCGGGCCGGTGAGCTTGGCCGTGGCGAACGAGCCGTCGGGGTCTTTGGTGAAATCGACCCGCATCGTGTCGCCGCCGCGCACGGTCACATGAACCGGTGACGCCGCGCCGGTGGCCAGCGCGTGGAGCAGGGCGGTGGCGCAAACTCCGGTTCCGCAGGCGAGCGTTTCGCCTTCGACGCCGCGCTCGTAGGTGCGGAGGACGAGGTGGTTTTGATCAAGGGCTTGGGCGAAGTTGGCGTTTGTTCCCTTCGGCGCGAAAGCCTCGTGGCGGCGGATGGTGCGGCCGAGGTTTTGGACATCCACTTTTTCCACATCGCTGACAAACACAACTGCGTGGGGGACGCCGGTGTTCAGAAAATGGATTTCGTGGCTGGCACCGCCGAGGTCGAAAACCTGCGGGGTGCGGTGGTCGGTCGGTCGGCCCATATCGAGCGTCACGAGATCGCCTTCAAGCTTGGCCGTGATCAGGCCGGCCAGGGTTTCGAAACTCACCGACGCGGGTTTTTCGGGCATCAGACGGGCGGAAAAGCGCGAGAAGCAACGGGCGCCATTGCCGCACATTTCGGCCTCGCCGCCGTCGGCGTTGTAGTAGCGCATGCGGAAGTCGGCCTGGCCCTCGGCGGGCTCGACGGCAAGCAGTCCGTCGGCCCCCACGCCTCGGTGGCGGTCGCAGAGGCGGGCGATGGTTTTTCCATCCAGCGAAAATTGGCGCGAGCGGTTGTCGATTACGACGAAGTCGTTCCCCGCGCCGTTCATTTTGGTGAAGCGAAGTTCCATGGAGGGGGTGACTTCTAGCGGCCCGCAAGCCTCCACGCAATCCGGCTTAGTTGAAATCGATGCTCAGGCCGTTCAGCCCATCCTGGAGGATTTGGCCGCCGATCTCGGTTTCGTAGTCGACAAACTCCCGCTCGGGGACGGAAGTTTCTGTCGGCGCCAAAACGCGCGAGGTTCCCGCGAAGGCGCCGAGTTTTTGCCGGATGGCATTGGCTTGAAGGCGGCGCAGGCCGTCCTTGAAAGACTTCGCGCGGGAGGCGTCGGGGTAGTCGGCTGGCATGCCGTAGGCGCGGGCGTAACCGGCGCGGGCGAGTTCCTCGGCGAGGTTTTTTTTGCCGACGAGGATGACGGCGTAGTTGCGGGGTTGGCGGGAATTTCCTCGGGCGTCCTCCCATTTCGTCAGGACCGTGAACGGACCCGCGAGCAACTTTTTGGTGAATTCCTTGGCCTTCTCGCCCGCCGCAACCACGGCAGCAGGATTAGCTAAACCAAAGTCCTCCATCTGGTCGGTGATGCGATCGGGAAACGAAGTATCAGTCTCCGGACAATCGACGAAATAAAGCCGGAAGATGTGGTTTTTTCCCTGATGGAGGACATGAAAACTATCACCATCCATGAGCTGTTCAGAAGCAATTCGGCAATTTTCGAGCTTTTCCCACTGACCGGGCCATAAGTTTCCCAGAAGAAGAAAAAAACAAGCCGCAGCGGCGCAAGGAGCTTTTGCAAACATCAACGAAACGAAAACCTGCGGAAAAAATTCGATGGAATCAACCCGCAAAACCCCGCCGCAACCCGACCATCTGCCCGGAAAAATCATTTACTTCTCCGGCACAGGTGCAAATCATCGTCAACAATTCATGTCGAAAGCTCCGAAAGACATCTTTCAGAAGTGCCGCGATTATCGTGACACGGCCGACGCCCGCGCCCAAGGGTTCTACCCCTATTTTCGATCGATCGAGGAACCGCACGGCAATTATGTGATCTGCGACGGCGAGCGGAAGATCATGATCGGGTCGAACAACTACCTCGGCCTCGCCCAAGACCCGCGCGTCGTCGAGGCGGCTTGCGAGGCGACCAGAAAATACGGCGCCGGCTGCACCGGATCCCGCCTGCTCAATGGCACGATCAAGCTGCATGTTGAACTCGAGGAGGCGCTGGCGGACTTCATGGGACGCGATGCGGCGATTCTGTTCTCGACCGGTTTTTTTGCGAACCAAGGCGCGCTCATCGCCCTGACCGAGGAAGGCGATGCCATCCTTTGCGACCGGGAGAACCATGCGAGCATCATCGATGGCTGCAACTTCGCCCCGGGAAAGCTGATTCCCTTCCGCCACAATTCCGCCAGCTCGCTGGAAAACCGCCTCAAGCGCCTGCCGGATGAGGCCGGGCGCGTCGTGATTCTCGACGGCGTTTTCAGCATGTCCGGCGACATCGCCGCCCTTCCCGAAATCAACGCCGCCGCGAAACGCCACCACGCCGTCATGTATGTGGACGAGGCCCACTCGCTCGGCGTTCTGGGCCGCCAAGGCCGAGGCGTGGTCGATCATTTCGGTCTCAACGACGAGGTCGAGATCGTGATGGGCACCTTCTCGAAATCCCTCGGCTCAATGGGCGGCTTCATCGCGGGCGACGCCCAGATGATCGAGTATCTGAAACACCGCGCCCGGTGTTTGATTTTCACGGCCGCCCTCGCTCCGGCGGTTGTCGGCGGCGTCAAAAAAGCGCTCGAACTCATGCAGGAGGAAACCTGGCGCATTGACCAGCTTTGGAAAAACACCCGCAAGATGCACGAGGGTTTCAAGCGCATCGGCTTCAAGATCGGCACAACTCAGACCCCGATCGTTCCGATCCTCATCGGCAGCGAGGCGAAGGCTTTCATTTTCACCCAGCGGCTTTTCGAGGAGGGCGTTTTCGCCACACCGGCCATCTACCCGGCCGTCCGCTACGGCGAGGCGATCGTTCGCACGAGCTTCATGGCCACCCACACCGACGAGGACCTCGACCGCGTGCTGGAGATTTTTGAAAAACTCGCCCGAGAGTTGGGCACCTTCGACGACCCCGCCTATGCCAACCCAGGCCGCCGCAAAAACATTTTCGATTTCCGTTTGCCAGACTCCGTCGCGGAGGAAGCTGTTCGAGAGAACGGCGGAAGCCATTCACAAAACGGATCCGGTCTTCACGCCGCCGTTTCCCGGTAGCATCGCGAAATTCCTCAAGCCGGAGTCGACCTTCCACCGGCGCCACGGCACGATCACCGCGTTCGTCGCCGAACGCGACGGCCAACCGATCGGCCGCATCGCGGCGATCGTCAACCGCTCGCACAACAAATACCACAACGACCGCGCGGGCTTTTTCGGTTTTTTCGAATGCGTGAACGAACCCGAGGTCGCGCAGGCGCTTTTTGAAAAAGCCGCTGGGGTCCTCCGCGAGGCCGGCATGGAGACAATCCGCGGACCATACAACCCCAGCATCAACGACGATTGCGGCGTTCTCATGAACGGCTTCGAGAAGCCGACCATGATCGGCCTGCCTTGGAATCCGCCCTACTACGCACGCCTGCTGGAGGACCTTGGTTTTTCCAAAGCCCGCACGCTTTATGTGATGAACCTCCCGATGCACCGCCTGGAACCGCCGGAGCGTTTCGTCCGGATCATCGACCGGCTTAAAAAACGCGCGAACCTCTCGATGCGCCCCTTCGATCTTCCCAAACTCGAGCGGGAACTTGAGATCGTCCGCCGCGTTTACAACGCCACCCTCGAACGGAACTGGGGCTTCGTGCCGATCGAAATGGATGACCTGCTCGACTCCGCCGAGGATATCCGAGCCATCGCCGACCCCCGCTTGCTCCTCATCGGCGAATCAAACGGACAATCCGCCGGCGTCGCCATCACACTGCCAAACTTCAATGAAATCCTCCACGCCTCGAGAAACACCCCGCACTGGCTTCGCTTGGCGCACATTTTCCTGCTGATGAAAACGCGCAAAATCCGGACCTGCCGCCAGACCGTGCTCGGCGTCGTTCCAGAATTCCGTGACCGCGGCCTCCACGCCTGGCTCGTCCACGAGCAATTCCGCGAAGCCAAAAAACATCACACCGATGCGACCCTCGGCTGGCTGGAGGACACCAACAGCGAAATCATCGAGATTTGCACGATCGTCGGCGGCGAAACCGACCGCGAGTGGGCGATTTTTGAAAAACCCCTCGGCTAAGTTTCCCGAACCCGTCTTTTCTCTTGTCACTCCCCCCACCCCGACAAATGCTGAACGACTCTCTCTATGCCGAATACCATTCTCGTTGGCGCCCAGTGGGGCGATGAAGGAAAAGGAAAAATCATCGATTTCCTCACTGATGAAGCCGATGTCGTCGTCCGCAGCCAGGGCGGCAACAACGCCGGACACACCATTGTCATCGAAGGCGAAAAATTTGTCCTCCACCTCATCCCCTCCGGCATCCTCCGCAAGTCGAAGACCTGCGTAATCGGAAATGGCGTCGTGCTCGACCCCGTCTCGCTCGTGAGCGAAATCCAAGGTCTGCAGGAGCGCGGCGTCAAGGTCGGCAAAAACCTGCTCATCAGCGATTCCGCCCACCTCGTCCTCCCCTACCACCGCATTCTCGACGGACTGCGTGAAAGCCAGAAGGGCGGCAAAAAAATCGGCACAACCAAGCGCGGCATCGGCCCCGCCTACGCCGATAAGGCCTTCCGCACCGGCCTCCGCACCGGCGACCTCCTCAAGCCCGACCTCTTCGCCGAAAAACTCACCAAGCGCATCAAGGAAAACAACGCCGTCATCAAGGAACTCGGCGAGAAGCCGCTCAGCCCGAAGGAAGTCGTTGAGGAATGCCTCGCCGCCGGCCAAATCCTCGCCCCGTTCATCACCAACACGGTGGTCTTCCTCCACGGCGCGCTCGCCGCGAAGTCGACGAACATGCTTTTCGAGGGCGCGCAGGGAACCTTCCTCGATATCGACCACGGCACCTACCCGTATGTGACCAGTTCGAACACCACCTCCGGCGGCGCCTGCACCGGCAGCGGCGTTCCGCCGAACCGCATCGACCATGTCATGGGCGTCCTCAAGGCCTACACGACCCGCGTCGGCGAGGGCCCCTTCCCCACCGAGGATTCCGACCTTTCGAAACGCTTCCACGCGATGGGCCGCGAGTTCGGCGCCACGACCGGCCGCGCCCGCCGTTGCGGATGGTTTGATGCCGTGTCGACCCGGTATTCCGTGATGATCAATGGCATCGACCAGCTCGCGATCACAAACCTCGATGGCCTCGATGATGTCGAGTGGATCAAGGTCTGCGTCGGCTACCGCCTCGGCTCGAAGAAACTCGATTTTCCGCCGACCGATTCCGAGGAACTCGCCCTCTGCAAGCCGGTCTACATCGACATGCCCGGCTGGCGCAAATCCACCGAGAACGCCCGCGAATTTTCCGACCTGCCTCCCAAGGCCCGCAACTATGTCAAAAAAATTGCGGGCCTCGTCGGCGCCGACCTCTCGATCGTGAGCATCGGACCGGGCCGCGAACAAACCATCCGGCTCTGAGTCGAAAGTGAGCGCCGCTGTTCCCAAGCATGTCGCCATCATCATGGATGGCAACGGGCGTTGGGCCCAGCAGCGCGGCCTCCCGCGCATCGCCGGCCACGAGGCGGGATCGAAATCCATCGAGCGCTGCGTCCAGGCCTGCCTCGACACCGGAGTTCAATATCTGACCCTCTACGCGTTTTCCTCCGAGAACTGGAAACGCCCCGCCGCCGAGGTCAACGCCCTGATGTTTCTGCTGGAAAAATTCCTTAACCAGAAGCGCGATGAAATGGTCCGCCAAGGCATCCGCCTCCACCACATCGGCCGCATCCAGGAACTCCCCTCCGTCTGCCAGCGCAAGCTCCGCGAAGTGATGGACGCCACCGCCTCGAACACCCGCCTCCACCTCGTCCTCGCCCTGAGCTACAGCGGCCGCGCCGAGATCGTCGATGCGGTCAAATCCCTCGTCCGCGACGCCGCCGCCGGCACCGTCCGCGAGGGCGACATCACGCCCGAACTCATCGACTCCCGCCTGAACACTGCCGGGATGCCCGACCCCGATCTGCTCATACGAACCTCCGGCGAAATGCGCATCTCGAATTTCCTCCTCTGGCAGCTCAGCTACACGGAAATCCATGTGACCAAAAAATTCTGGCCCGATTTCCAGAAGGAGGATTTCCTCGCCGCGCTCGAGGACTACGCGGGACGCTCCCGCCGCTTCGGCGGAGTCTGATCCGTCAACGCACTTTCCGCTTTCTCGCCCTCGGCGAACCCGATTGAATCCCGCGCCATGTCCGAATTGTCCAAGGCCTACGAGCCACAGTCCGTCGAAGAAAAATGGTATTCCGATTGGCTCGCTCGCGGCCAGTTCACCGCCAACCCCGCCTCGCCAAAGCCCGCCTACTCGATCGTCATTCCGCCGCCGAATGTCACCGGCGTCCTCACGCTAGGCCATGTGCTCAACAACACGCTCCAGGACATCCTCGCCCGCCGCGCCCGCCAGACCGGCCACGAGGTCCTTTGGCTCCCCGGCACCGACCACGCCGGCATCGCCACCCAGACCGTCGTCGAGCGCAAGCTCCGCAAGGAGGAAAAGAAAACCCGCCACGACCTCGGCCGCGAGGAATTCCTCAAGCGCGTCTGGGAGTGGAAGGACAAGCACGGCGGCATCATCATCAACCAGCTGAAAAAACTCGGCTGTTCCTGCGATTGGACACGCGAGCGCTTCACGATGGACGACGCCTATGCGCGCAAGGTGCAGGAGGTTTTCGTCGATCTCCACGCGAAGGGCCTCATCTACCGCGGCAAGCGGATGGTGAACTGGTGCCCGGTCTCGCTCACCGCGCTCAGCGACGAGGAAGTCATCCCGAAAACCCAGAAGTCGTTTTTCTACCACTACCGCGTCGAGGTGGTCGAAAAACCCGGCACCTTCCTCGAGATCGCGACCACGCGTCCCGAAACGATCATGGCCGATGCCGCCGTGGCCGTGAATCCCAAGGACCCGCGCTACGCGGCCCTCATCGGTCTGCATATCCGCCGCCCGCTTCCGGCGAATATTGAAGCCCTCCTCCCGATCATCGGCGACGAGGCGGTTGATTTCGAATTCGGCACCGGCGTCCTCAAGGTCACCCCCGCCCACGACAAAACCGACTACGAGATCGGCCTCCGCCACAACCTTCCGGTCGTTGATATTTTCAACCCCGACGCCACCCTGAACGAACTCGCCGGCGAGGAATTCGCGGGACTCGACCGCTTCGAGGCCCGCACCGAAGCCGTCGCCAAGCTCAAGGAACTCGGACTGCTCGTGAAAGAGGAACCGCACGAAAACAATGTCGGTTTCAGCGAACGCGCCGATGTCCCGATCGAACCGCGTCTCTCCGAGCAGTGGTTCCTCAAATACCCCAAGACCGCCGAGTCCCGCGACGCCGTCCGCAACCACCTCATCCGCTTCTTCCCCGACCGCTGGGAAAAGGTCTACGACCACTGGCTCGAAAACATCCAGGACTGGTGCATCTCCCGCCAGCTCTGGTGGGGCCACCGCATTCCGGTCTGGTATAAAAACGACCAAATCCTCTGCCAGATCGAGTCGCCCGGCGAGGGGTGGGTGCAGGATTCCGATGTGCTCGACACCTGGTTCTCCTCGTGGCTCTGGGCCCATGACACGATGGACGACGCCACGCGCGCGAAATTCTTCCCGACCAGCGTGCTCGTCACCGGGCCGGACATCATCTTCTTCTGGGTCGCCCGCATGATCATGGCCAGCCTCGAATACACGGGGCAAATTCCGTTCCGGGATGTCTATTTCACCGGAATCATCCGCGACAAACAGGGCCGCAAGATGTCGAAGAGCCTCGGCAACTCGCCCGACCCGCTCGACCTCATCGCGAAGTTCGGCGCGGATGGACTCCGCTTCGGCCTCCTCCGCATCGCCCCACAGGGGCAGGACATCAAATTCGACGAGCAGCAAATCGTCGAAGGCCGCAACTTCTGCAACAAGCTCTGGAACGCCTGCCGGTTCCGGCAAATGCAGGGGCCGCTCGATCCGCAGGCCGATCCTTCCAGGCACGAGCTCTCGCTTTTCGCCCGCGACCTCCTTGCACGGCTCGACGCCACCATCCGCCGCGTCAACGAGGGCTACGAGGCCTACCGTTTCAGCGACATCGCTCAGGCGCTCTACGATTTCGTCTGGGGCGATTTCTGCGACCGATTCATCGAGGTCGCGAAATCCGATTTCGCCACCGACTCGTCGCGCCGCACGGGCACGCTGGCCACGCTCGACTACACGATCAAACGCATCCTCCAACTCCTCCACCCCTACGCGCCGTTCATCACGGAGGAACTCTGGCACGGGCTTGGCTTCGGCACGGAAACGATCATGCACAGCGGCTGGCCCGAGCCCGCTAAATTCGCCGCCGACCCGCGCTCCGAAGCGGTCTTCACCGCCGTCACCGCCGCCCGCAACCTCCGCGCGACCTACGGCATCCAGGGCAACCGCCGCCTGCCGTGGCAACTCGCCCCCGCCGCCGATTGGGTGAAAGACGAGCTCCCCGTCCTCTCGATCCTCCTCCACGCCGAAACGATTACGCTTTGCGAAAATGCCCCCGCCGGGCATGCCGCCTGCCCGACCGATCTCGGCACGATCTACCTGCCCCTCGAAGGCATCATCGACCCCGCCACCGAGGCCAAGCGCCTAGATGGAGAAATCCGCAAGGTCGAAGCCGAGATCGAGAAGGTCGCCAAGAAACTCTCCAGCGAAACCTTCGTCCAAAACGCCCCTGCCGAAGTCGTCGCCGATCACCGCCAGCGCCAGCAGGACTGGATCGCGAAGCTCGCCGAACTCCAAAAAGCCAGAACCGCCTTGGGCTGAAAACACGCCCGGGCGCTTCGATTTTGACAAGGTATGGTGTCGCGGACACTTTGACGGGCGCGATGCCCAATCGATCCGGAGAGTCCAGCTTGTCAGGGGATGCGCTCAAGCACCTCCACGAGGCCGAATATTCCCAGACCTCCGCCACCACGGCGAGTCTGGCCGGGGCGCTGCGGCTTAATCTCGAACGGGCCGGCGAAATCCTCTCCGAACTCGCCCGGGCGGGATTGGCGGAGTCGAACGGCAACGCGATCCAACTCACTCCCGCCGGCCGCGAAGAGGCGCGTCACCTTCTCCGCGCCCATCGACTCTACGAAACCTATCTCGCCAACGAAACCGGCGTTGCCACCGAGGATTGGCACCGCCGGGCGGATTTGGTGGAGCACAAGCTTTCGCGCCAGGATGTGGACGCCCTGTCGCATCGCCTCGGCCGTCCGCGCTTCGACCCGCACGGCGACCCCATCCCCACAAGCGATGG
>CAWUMN010000047.1:0-9592 GCA_963923595.1 uncultured bacterium | reverse complement strand
GGCTCGAGGAGCGAGGTCAGACCGGTCACGGCATTGTCCACCTCGTCGTCATAGACATCGGCGACCTTTAGGAGCATCTCCGGGAGTTGGCCGGTCTCCTCGCCGACATCAATCATGCTGATGACCATCGGCGGAAAAACTCCACTGGCTTCGAGCGGTTGAACAATTGACTCACCCTCGCGCACAGAGTCGTGAACCTTGGAAATGGCGTCGGCGACAACTGCGTTGCCAGCCGTGTCGCGGGTGATGTTGAGCGCTTGAAGAATCGGCACACCGCTGGTGACGAGAGTTCCCAGCGTGCGCGAGAACCTCGAAATTGAACTCTTCCGCGTCAGGTCGCCGAACACCGGCGCGCGAAGCAGAAAAGAATCAATCAGAGCCGCACCTCTTGGAGTTTTCGCAGCAAATTTATACGCGAAAAACAAGCCCGCTCCGAGTGCCAAGATGACATACCAATAACTCTGAACCATCGTGCTCAGGTTGATCACGAATTCGGTGAGTGCAGGCAGTGGCTTGCCGCCGAGCATGTCATCGAAAATCGCTTTGAATTTCGGCACGATGAATGCCAATAGGAATCCCATGATCACCACTGCGATGATCAAAACAATCGCCGGGTAAAACATCGCCGAGACGACCTTGTTTTTGATTTTCTGGGCCTTTTCCTGGAACTCCGCCAATCGCAGCAAAACAATCTCCAGCACGCCGCCGAGTTCACCGGCCTTCACCATGTTCACATAAAGTTTGTTGAAAATTTTCGGGTGGCCCGTGAGCGCTTCGGAAAAGGTTCCACCGGCTTGAACAGACTCCGCGATATTGACGATGGTTTTTTTGAGAACCGGATCGGGTTCCTGCTTCGAGAGAACGGTCAAGCCCCGGAGCAACGGCAGCCCGGCGTCGATCAGCGTGGCCAACTGACGCGTAAAGATCATCAGCGTGCGCGGCTTGATGGTCTTTTTTTCGAGGAAAGGGATGTTGATATTGATCTTGATGTCCTTGCTCAGGACGCCCCCTCCTCCGCCAGGCGCGCCGGCTTTGGCCTTGCGCTTCGGCCCCTTGCCTTCCTCCGTGATGCTTTTGGGGAAATACCCGGCTTGGCGCAACTGCGCAACAGCGTCGTTTTGCGATTCGGCGTCGAGAAGCCCGGAGGATTCTTGGCCGCGAGCATCAAGTGCGATGTAGTTGTAGCGAGGCATAGAGGGACTCTGGAAGCGTGCGGTATTTAGTTATCAGCGCACGGTGTTGTCGAGCGGCGAATCCTCATCCGCCGACGAAGGGATTGGTCGCGCGCTCGTGGCCAACGGTCGTTTCCGGCCCATGCCCCGGAAGAACAACCGTCTCTCCGGGGAGTGCAAAAACCTTTGTGCGAATTCCCTCGAACAAAAGCGGCCCGTCGCCGCTTGGCAAATCCCACCGCCCCACGCCGCCGCGAAAGAGGACATCGCCCCCGACAAGCGTTTTCAATTCGGGTAAATAAAAACACAAACTCCCCGGGCAATGTCCTGGAACATGGAGCGCCGACAACTCGAATCCCCCCACCCCCGCGAGCGCGCCCTCCTCGATCAGCAAATCGGGCGTGATGGGTTCGAACTCGATATCAAAACCATGTTTTTTGAAAAACGAACCGTCCCCGACCATTACTGTAGTGTCAGGGTGAAAACCCACCCGGCAGCCATGGCGACGCTGGATTTTCGCTGCGTCCATCACATGATCGAAATGCCCGTGCGTGAGCAGTAGCCAGTCGATTTTGTGGTTGGCAAAAAACGCGTCCGCGCCTTGCGGGGCGTCAAAAAGCAGGTTGCCAGAGGGTGTTTCGAGAAAGAAGGCGTTCGTGTCGAGCGGTCCGCCGGTAAAAACTTTGAACTTCGGATTGGTCATGATGGTCGAATGGGTATCGCGGAGATTTGATTTTTACAAAGCGCTCTGCAAGGTTTTCACTCCAATCATGAGGTATTCCACCAAAGCCGCCCTTCTGGCGGTGATCGCTGCAGCGTCGCTGCAGCTCCCTCCGGTTTTTGCCGGAAAACTCAACCCCGAGGACGAAGGCCGCATCGCCTTGGCCGTCGCCAACTGGCTTCAACAGGCCCATTACAGCCGGGAAAAACTCGACGACGCGATGTCCGCCAAGCTCCTATCGAGCTACCTCGAGCTTTTGGATTACAACAAACTCTATTTCACCCAGGAGGATGTGGATGAGTTCACCCAAAAATACGGCGATCGCCTTGATGACTTCATTCTTCGCGGCGACCTGAACCCCTCGCGTGAAATCTACCAGCGCTTCCTGGAGCGGGTTCAAAGCCGGGTCGAATCGAACAAGAACCTTGCTGCCAAAAAACACAACTTCCAAGGCGACCGCACCGTGGAACTCAACCGTCAAAAATCTCCTTGGCCGAAAAACCTTGCTGACGCCGATCAAATCTGGCGCGACCGCGTGGAGGCCGAGCTTTTACAGGAGGAGTTGAGCGAGCTCAAACTCCGCACCCCGCAGGAAACCGTCACCCGCCGCTATGACCAGTTTTTGAAGAATGTGAAAGAAATGGAGGGCGAGGATGTGGCAACCACTTTCCTCAAGGCCCTCGCGTTGAGCTACGACCCCCACTCGGACTACATGAGCCCGAGTGAAATGGAGAATTTCCAGATTTCCATGAAACTCTCACTGGTTGGAATCGGCGCCGTCCTGCGCTCCGAGGACGGATATGTGAAAATCATGGAACTCGTCCCCGGCGGCCCCGCCGACAAGGACGGGCGCCTCAAGGTCGGCGACCGAATCATCGCCGTGGCACAAGGCGACAAGGAATTCGAGGATGTCATCGACATGAAACTCGACAAGGTCGTCGAAAAAATCCGTGGCGAGAAAAACACCCCGGTTCGATTGCAAGTCATCCCCGGTGATGCCGATGACCCCTCCAAACGCTCGGTCGTCGAGATCACCCGGGAAAAGGTGGAACTCAAGGATCAGGAGGCGAAGGCCGAGTTGCTCGATGTCAAATCCCCCGACGGAAAAATATCGCGCATCGGTTGGATTTCCCTCCCTTCCTTCTATGCCAACATGAGCGGCAGCGGGGAACCGAAGAGCACCACCACCGATGTCGCCGCCCTGATCGCACGCTTGAAAAAAGAAAATATCGAGGGCCTCGTAATCGACCTCCGCAAGGACGGCGGCGGCTCGCTCGAGGAGGCGATCAACCTCAGCGGACTTTTCATCGACAGCGGACCGGTTGTGCTAGCCAAGGATCCAAGCGGAAACATCACGAAGAATGTCGATAAAAACCCGACCATCGCCTACAATGGTCCAATGGTGGTGGTAATGAACCGCCTGAGCGCCTCGGCGAGCGAGATTTTCGCGGCCGCCATGCAGGACTACGGCCGCGCCGTGATCGTCGGCGACGAGCGGAGTTTCGGCAAGGGAACGGTCCAGACGGTGCAAGACCTCGACCGCTCATTGGCGCTTCCATTTTTCAGCTCCAACCGACCTCCCGCCGGGGCCATAAAACTGACAATCCAGAAATTCTACCGGATCAGCGGCGGCTCCACCCAACTCAATGGCGTTGCCTCGGACATCGTCCTTCCCTCGCGCACGGACAGCCCGAAGATCGGCGAGGGCGCTTTCAAAAACCCTCTCGCCTACGACGAGGTCGCGCCGGTGGCATTCAAACCCAGCCCGAACGCGGGGGAGCTTTTCGTTACAGAGCTTCGCGAGCGCTCAGCCCGTCGCATCGCGGCCGACCCCGAGTTTCTCTATGTGAGCGAGGACATGCAGCGCTTCCGTGAGCGTTTGGAAAAAAACGCGATCACCACGAACCTCGAAGCCCGCAAAAAAGAGCTAGCCGATGACAAGGCCCGCACAGAAACCCGCAAGGCCGAGCGGCTCGCCCGCGGGCCGCTCATCGACGCTAAGGTTTGGCAAATCACCCTCGACGATGTGAAAAACGATCGAAAGGACCTGGAAGTGGTCGCCTACGAGCGCGAGCGGGACAAAAAATACGAAGACCCTGAAGAGGCTGAAAACGGAGACGACAAAAAAGACAAAACTCCCGAACCCGATCCGATTCGCAACGAAACCCTGCGAATCATGGCGGATTTGATCGAGCTCAACACCTCCAGGAAAACCGCCAGCGCGAGCCACGAGGCGAAGTAAGTAGGCTATTTTTTTAGCGCTGCACCGCCACTTGAATTTCCAGCGAGCGGGGCTTGGATCCCCCGATTCGCAGGATCATTTTCTTACCGTCCAGTTCCAGCTTGGGCCGGATATTGTCGACCACAACCCGCGTCGATGTGCCGTTGATCCGCTCAATGCGGGAGGTCATGGATGGTTCAGGCAACTCCACCGATTCGATTGTGAACTCGATGCCCAGCGGGCTTCTAACGATGATGGTTCGTGAAACGGGAGGCGCGGAATTGGTGTCCAAACGCAGGACCGATGGCGCGGCGATCAAATCCGACGGCAGCAGAATAATGGCGTCAATGGAGATTTCCTTTTTTGCCCCCGCCCCGTCGAGGCGAATCCGGATTTTGTCTTTCTGCTGACCCGGCGGCAGACCATCGGCAGGCTTGGCGCGGAGGATAAAACCATCACCATCGGGCAAGGGCACAATCGCTATCACCATCTTGCCCTCGGCCGATTTGGCCTCCACGCAGGAGAGAGGTTTTTTTCCGGGGTTGCGGATCGTGACCTCGCCGAAAACCTCGGAGGATTTAGGGGCTTTTCGGAGGGTCATCATCGGCGGCTGGATTTCGATTTCCGAGCCCACCGTCCCGCGCAGGGAAAGCTGGAACGGCATGCCAGAGGGGTCATTGGTGATGAGATAGACACTCTTTTCCTGGAATCCCTTTTGCCCCTGAACCGTGACGCTCACAGGAATCCCGAGGCTTTGGCCCGGAGGCAGTGTGTCTCTCGAGAGCGCGTAGCTTGTGCAACCGCACGGCGCGTCGATTTTTTTTACAACCAAGTCGGCACCCCCGACATTCCGGATTTGAAAAGTGTGCGAGACAGGTTGGGTGCCGTCCACCGAACCGAAATCATAAGCCGGCTCAAGGCATTCAAGCTTTGGCGTGGGCTTCGCATGGGCAACGACGCCCAGCAGCGCCAAGCAGAGGACGCAAAAAAAGAGTGTGCGATTCATGGAAGAAACGGAATCATAAGTCCACGGACTACTCTCCCGCAACACGCATGGATTTCATCGACCTCAAAGCCCAATACCGAAAATTCGAAACCGCCATCAATGAGCGCATCCACCGCGTGCTGGAACACGGCCGCTTCATCATGGGCCCCGAGGTCGAGGAACTGGAATCCGTGCTCGCGGGCTATGTGGGTTGCCGCCATGCGATCACCGTGGCGAGCGGCACGGACAGCTTGGAAATTGCCCTCCGCGCCTTGGAAATCGGGCCCGGCGATGAAGTCGTCACCGTGCCCTTCACCTGGATCAGCACAGCAGAGGTGATCCTCCAAGTCGGTGCGAAGCCGGTGTTCGTCGATATCGATCCGCTGGATTTCAACATCGCGCTCGAGCACATCGAGGCGGGGATCACTCCCCGCACCAAAGCTCTCCTGCCCGTGAGTCTCTTTGGCCAGATGCCCGATTACGATGCCATCAATGCAATCGCCGAAAAATACGGCGTCACCGTGATCGAGGACGCCGCGCAAAGTTTCGGCGCCACGCGTCATGGTCGAAAAAGTTGCGGAGTCACCACCATAGCGAGCACGAGCTTTTATCCGGCCAAGCCGCTGGGTTGCTACGGCGAGGGAGGAGCGCTTTTCACCAACGATGACGATCTCGCCAAAAAAATGCGCGCGATCCGGACCCATGGCGGAATCCGTCGCCACTTCCATGATCTTGTTGGAATGAACGGCCGGTTCGACACCCTCCAAGCCGCGATCATGCTCGGCAAATGGCCAGGCTTCGCCGACGAGGTTACGGCCCGCGAGAAGCTCGGCGCCCGTTATTCCGAAAAGCTCGGCGACCTCTGTGCGACCCCTGCGATCCGCGATGGCAACACCCATGTCTATGCCCAATACACCCTGCGAGCACCAAACCGAGATGCTCTTGGCGAGATGCTGGGAACCAAAGGCATTCCAACCGCTGTCTACTACCCCAAGTGCCTCCATGAGCAGCCGGTTTTTTCTCACCTTGGATATCAATACGGAGACTTCCCCGCCGCCGAAGCCGCCTCCCGCGAAGTGATCAGCCTCCCGCTCAATCCCTACCTCACCCAGAACGAGCAGGATTTTGTCATCTCCGGCGTCCGCGAAGCCCTTCAAGGCATCGGATAGAGTCGAAAAAAAACATTGGCTCAAGGTTTGACACCGCCCGATCAATCCTTCATTGTCCCGCGCTCTCAACGATGAAAACCTATTCTGCCAAAGCCGAGGAAGTGGATCGCAAATGGTGGGTCATTGACGCCGCCGGCCAGCCACTCGGTCGCGTTGCCGTCAAGGCCGCCAATCTTCTCCGCGGTAAAAATAAAGCTATCTTCACCCCGCATGTGGACACAGGCGACTTCGTGGTCGTCCTCAACGCCTCCAAGGTCGCCATCGGCGGCAAAAAGGAGACTGCCAAGACCTACATGAGCTTTTCCGGCTATGTAGGTGGCCACAAATCCGAAACCTTCCGTGCCCGCCGCGAGCGCCGTCCGGAACTTCTCGTCGAGCGCGCCGTCCGCGGAATGATCCCGCACAATCGTCTCGGCCGAGCCCTCTACGGCAAACTCAAAGTCTACGCCGGCAGCGAGCATCCGCACACCGCCCAAAATCCGCAACCCGCCTGACCTTTATTTCCATGAGCAAAACAGCAGCCCCAATTCAAGCCACCGGACGCCGCAAAACCTCGGTAGCCAGTGTTCGCATGCAATCCGGCAGCGGAGCCATCAAGGTCAACGGCCGCGATTTCACCGACTACTTCGGCAGCATCTCGCTTCAAAACCAAATCCTCCGTCCTCTTGAAATCGCCAATGCGGTTCACACCTACGATGTGGCTGTTAAAACCACCGGCGGTGGAATCAACGGCCAAGCAGGCGCCCTGCGCCTCGCCCTCAGCCGCGCACTTCTCGAAGTCGATGAGGCCCTCCGCCTCCCGCTCAAGCAGGAAGGTCTCCTCACCCGCGATCCCCGCATGAAGGAGCGCAAAAAGCCCGGTCGCCCCGGCGCCCGCAAGCGTTTCCAATTCTCCAAGCGCTGATCGTCGTATTGGACAAACTTCTCAAAGGGCCGCCAACTTGGCGGCCCTTTTTCTTTTACAGCTCAGCGCCAAATTCCCCAATGGGAAAAACGCAGAGGTGCAAATGCCTACTCAGCGTGTGATTCGGAGTATGGCGAGAGCGGCTTGACGGGGCTGGTGTTGAGAGGCTTGACCCGTTCGTGGATACCGGGTGCGATTTCGGGCTGGCGGGCGTAGGCCATTGTGAGCATTTCCAGCTTGGCGTCGAGGTTATCGACCATGTTGAGCGCGATCGCTTCGGGGGTTTTGGGTTCCACGGGAGACCCGAATTGCAACTCACCGTGATGCGAGGCGATCAGGTGCAGGAGATGAAGACGGACATCCTCCGAGGCGGGCTCGAGGTTTTTCCAATCCTCGAGGGGTAGCTTTCTCCAAAGCGAATTCACCACCTCCACTCCGATGGAAATGTGCCCGAGCAGTTCACCACGGAGTTCGCGCGGGATGCCAAAACCTGCCTCGGGGGGACACATCTCCCAAAGTTTCCCGCAGTCGTGGAAAAGCACACCGCACAAGAGCAGATCGCGGTTCAGCACGGGATACGCTGAGCAAATCGCATCGGCGGAACGCATCATTTGACCCGTGTGGCGAAGCAGCCCGCCCCGGTGGGCGTGATGGTTGTGGCGGGCGGCGGCGGCGCGTTGGAAGCGCTGGCCGAAGTCCTCCAAAAACAACCGGCACAAGGCGCGCAAACGCGGATCGCGCAGCGAATCGACCAATCCAACGACATGGGCATAATCCCGCTCAACAGCGGCAACCTCGTCCTCCCCGCCGGCAAGAAGTTCATTGATCTCGGCGTCATCGAGCGAACGCAGGCGCCAGCGTTTGGCATCAAGGCCAAAACCTCCGTTGATCGAGAACTCTCCCTCGACCTCGATGAAGTCCCCCCGCCCGATCTCGGCACAGGAGCGGAAGGCGTCGGTGTCCGACCAAGCCCGCAGGGTCAAAACATCACCCACGTCGCGGAGCTTGAGTTCCCAGTAGGGTTTGCCGTTGGCGGATTCTTTTTTTACCAGCTCATCGACTTGCCCTCCGACCCTCGCGGAGAGAGTTCCAGAGCGGGATTCGGATCGGATTTGGGAGATTGTTCGGAGGTCGCTCATGCGCTTGGATCAATCACCGCTGACCAGCGCCGAAGAGTCCGCGCTCCTTAATGATTTTCACCACCTCGGGTGGAACCATTTTTTCCCAATCCGAATTTCCCGTTTCGATCATGTCGAGCACGCGCGGGGAGCGGATTTCGAGATTTGCGGCATCGTATCCCTCGATGGAACGGATCAACCCGCTGGCGCGCAAGTGCGCATAAAGGTGCTCCATTCCCCCGGGGGGACGAAAGTTCTCGCAGGTGACGAGTTCCCCGGTTGGGGTAACGACCGGATAAACATAGAGGCGGACATTCTTTTTGAAGAGACGCCCGAGCGCTTCGAGAATTCCGCCTTCGAGGTCGCTGTAATGAGCGGGATTGAAAATCTCGTTCAGACCGGGGATGCCCATGGGAAGCCCCACTGGATGCTCGGTGTAGCGGGTCAAAAAATTCACCAACCGGTAATACTCGCCATAATCCGAGATCAATACCGTGCGGCCGAGGGCGGCCAGCATATCGACGCGGTCGAGGAAATCGCGGAGGTCGAGATTGCCGCCGGCGAGGAGGTTCTTGGTGGTGATCTCCATCAAAATCTCGGGCTGGGTTCCCACAACACCTTTTTCCTTTTCGAAAAGACGGAGCGCGCCATCGAGCATGTCATTCGTTACGAGAGTCACGGGGCGGAACGACCCGCGCTCGACGAGGATCGGCTTCTTGTAAAACGCATCTGCAGGTTGAACCACTTCGCCATCGGCCCGGAAAAGCGTTGCGCGCGTGAGGCCCTGAACCACGAGTTCCAGACTCATCAGGCGGTTGTCCACCGCGCCGAATGCCGGCCCGGAGAATCGGATCATGTCCACCTCGATGCGCCCTGGTTTGAGATCGTCCAGAAGCGAACCAATCATCTCGCGCGGGGTGGCGTTGCGAAACGCGCCGTGGATGAGATTCACGCCGACGATGCCCAGCGCCTCCTGCTGCATCAGGTTTTCGCTGTCGAGCATCCGGACATGCAGAATAATGTCGCTGAAAGCCGTTCCCGGCGCGTGCTGGAACCGCAGCCCCATCCAGCCGTGCGACTCGTCATGCCGGCGGAAGCTGCGCGCGGCGACGGTATCGGCAAACACAAAAAAACGGCGGTCGCGTCCCGCCGTTCTTCCCAAGCGCTCGAGGAGCAAGCCGCTCTCGTGCTCGAGCATGGTTTGCAACCGCTCGCGACTCACATAGCGCCGACACGGCCCGTAGATCGCATCGCTGAACGCCATGTCGTAGGCCGACATCGTTTTTGCGACCGTTCCCGCCG
>CAWUMN010000046.1:0-9699 GCA_963923595.1 uncultured bacterium | reverse complement strand
TCTCCGCAACCAAGCGGCCGGTGAAGGAAAACCTCTTCGCCGTGGCTGTGCCCCGTGACCAGTTCGCCAGCGCGGTCGACATCCTCAAGTGGTATGGAATTCCCAAGGAGAAATTCGAAGGCATCGGCGAAATGTTTCCCAAGACCGGCCTCGTCTCGTCGCCGAGCGAGGAGCGCATCCGCTTCATGCATGCCCTCGCGGGCAACATCTCCGAGATGCTCAGCAACATCGATGGCGTCATCACGGCCCGTGTCATCCTCGTGCTGCCCAGCAACGACCCCTACACCAACAAAAACAACCCCGCCTCGGCGTCGGTATTTCTCAAAATCCGCCCCGGCTTCGACACCACCACCCAGATTCCGCAGATCAAGCAACTCGTGATGAACAGCGTCGAGGGGCTCAGTTACGACAAGGTCGCCGTGACGCTTGTGCGCTCCGACGAGGTGGACTTCTTCAACCCCGTGAAGTTCCTCGGAACGGACACAAAATTCCTCGGCATGAACATTCCCCAAGAGTCGCGCTGGATTTTCCTGGTGCTCCTCGCCGCGGTGGCGTTGCTGCTTCTTGGTGTCGCCGGAGGTATCGCCTATTACTTCCTCCGAATCCGCAAGTCGATGGCGTCCGCAGCCACGGCGGAAGCACCCAAGATCGAAACTCCCGCCGGCAAGGAATCCTGATCTCGCAACCAATCAACCACCGGGATGAGCGAATCGGCAAAATCAACATGGCAAAAACTGGCGGAGTCGTGGGTGGGCATCGCTCCCCGTGACGCGCACTTCGAGTCATGGATGAAGCTGAACCTGCATCCCCCGCTCGAGGGAGTTCTTCCCTCCGAGTGGATCAAGCGCCTGGAGGCCGACCCGCGCGCACTGTCTTTCGCCCGCCGCGCTCTCCGGTCGGAGTTCAAATGGGAATCGACCTGGGTGAATTGGATGCCCAACAACCCGATTTCCCATCTGGCCCTTGAGTCCCGCGAGAGGATCGAGCGGGCGGTTCTTCTGACCGGCGCGCTTTGCTGCCGTGAATTGATCTCGCGGACGATTCTTCGGACCATCAAAGCCCCGCTCCAAGGCGCATTGGGCCACGAGGTCCTGGAGAGACTCGCCTCGAGGCCAGCCGTCTTGAAGGCCCGGATTCCCACCGTGGCGATTCCGCTTTCATGGAGCCCCGATCCGCTTGTCACCTTGCGGCGAAGCGGGATTCTCTGCCTCCGTGTTGCCATTTCCCAGTTCCCGCCCGGCTTGGAATCACGCCTGGCGGCGATGATCTCCGGCGAGGCTTGGGCCGAACAGCTTCCGCCGCTGACTTCCGAAGAGTCCGATTCCGCCATGGCCTGCATCGAAACCGCCAGAAAACTCGACACCGCGCTATGAGCGAACACATTCTCCAGGCATCCGACGCTCTCCCCGCTTTCACTTCCGGTCCCCTGATCAAGGCCCGTGACGCCCTCAACATCTCCGAGTCCGAGCGCATTCTGGAACAGGCCAGAAAAATCGAAGCCGACAGCCGCGAGGCCTTGCTCCGCGAGACGGAGGAACAGCGCCAGGTGGGATACGCGCAAGGCCTCCGCGAGGGACTCCTCGAGGCCAGGGTTCACAATTTGCAGACCCTCGCCGAAACAAGCCGGATGATGGAAAATGTTCACTCACGCATTTGTTCCATCGTTGTGGCCAGCCTGAGGACGATTTTAAAAGACATGCCGCCCGCCGAACGGATTGCCCAGTCCGCCGCTGTGGCGATGGAAACCGTCAACCTCCAGCAGACGATTGTTCTCTGTGTGAACCCCATGGAGGTCCAGTCCGCCGCGCCGATCGCGACGAAACTCTCCACGCTCATGTCGGGCGGGGCGAGGGTCGAATGCCGGGGCCGCGAGGATGTCCAATCCGGCGATTGTGTTTTGGAAACTCCGATGGGAATCATCCGCTGCTCGCTCGAGGATCAGTTGGCGGCGATCGAAAAAGCCCTTCGGGCTTCGGAGGCTTGATATGGGCGATTTCCTGCCGGGATATTTCGACAGGCTCGGCTCCGCGGCGGCGCGGACCGAAACCCGCCGTTTGACCGGACAAATCACACAAGTCGCCGGGGTTTTGGTGAAGGCGCTTCTGCCAGGGGTTCAGGTGGGCGAGTTGTGCGAGGTTTGGAGGCCGGGGGCGAAGGAGCCGCAGTTCGCCGAGGTTATTGGCTTCACAGGATCGACGGCTCTCCTCATGCCTGTGGGCGACTACGAGGGGCTTTGCTCGAACACCGAGGTCCGCCCGACAGGAACGATTCACAAAATCAAAGTCGGCGAGGGTCTGCTCGGCCGCGTGCTCGACGGCTTGGGCAACTTTCTGGACAAGTCCGACAAGCCCTTCGTGCCCGAGGCGGAATACGCGGTGAACGCCCAGCCGCCCGATCCGCTCTCGCGCAAACTGGTCGAGCATCCCATCACCCTCGGTCTGCGGGTGATTGACGGGTTGCTCACCTGCGGCGAGGGGCAGCGTGTCGGGGTTTTCGCGGCGGCCGGCGGCGGCAAAAGCACCTTGCTTTCACAGGTTCTCCGAAACACCGAGGCCGAGGTCGTCGTTCTAGCGCTGATTGGCGAGCGCGGTCGCGAGGTGCGCGAGTTTTTGGAGATGGTGCTCGACGAGGAATCCCGCAAACGCGCGGTGGTGGTGGTTTCGACCTCCGACCGGCCTGCCATCGAGCGTCTCAAGTGTGCCCATGTGGCCACGACGGTTGCCGAGTATTTCCGCGACAAGGGAAAGAAAGTTTTGCTGATGCTCGATTCGGTGACGCGCTTCGCCCGCGCCCAGCGTTCCATCGGCCTGGCGGCGGGCGAGCCTCCGGCGCGCCGAGGATTTCCACCCTCGGTTTTCAACGCCCTCCCGGCCTTGTTGGAACGAGCTGGTCCCGCCGAGAAAGGCTCCATCACCGCGATCTACACCGTGCTGGTGGAGGGGGACGATATGAACGAACCCGTCGCCGACGAGGTCCGCTCGATTTTGGATGGTCACATCATTCTCTCCCGGCGCCTGGCTGCCGCTTACCACTATCCTGCGATCGATGTGCTCGAGAGCAAAAGCCGCGTCATGGGGAATGTGGTCTCGGAAGAGCACAAGGCCGCCGCAGGCAAGGTCAACGACATGCTCGCCCGCTATCGCGATTCGGAACTCCTCATCCGCATCGGCGAATACAAAAAGGGTAATGACCCAGCCACCGATGAGGCGATCGACAAGAACCCAGCGATCAACAATTTTCTGAAGCAGAAGATGGGTGAGAAATCGAGCTTCGAGGATGCGCTGGAGGGTATCAAAAAACTGGCCGGCCTATGAAGTATCCCCTCGAGTTTCTCCTCGGCCTCCGCAAGACCCGCATGGAAAAATGCGAGCAGGCCTTGGCGCAGGCTCGTGCGTTGGTTCGCAAGAGGAACAAGGAACTCGAGGATCGCACGCGCGAACACCGAGAGTATGTCGAATGGTGCGATCGAGAGGAGGACAGGATTTTCGAGGAATTGATCAAGAAACCCTCGACCCACCACAAGGTCCTTGAATCCCGCGAGGAGATGCTGGCCAACCGCGCCAAGGAGGCCGAATACCTCCATCGCATCGAAGAGGCGCGTGCCGCCCTGAAGGCCGCGTATGACGAGGAGGCGAAATGTCTCGCCGCCCTCCAAGCCGCCATCCGCAACCGCGAGAAACTCGCCTCCCACAAGTCGCTTTGGAGCGAGGCGGCTCAAAAAGAGGAGCAGATGGCCGAGGACTTGGTGATGGAGGAAACCGCCGAGTCGGCCTACCTCCGAAACATGCAACCGGTGTAAGAAATCGAGACACCTATGAACAGCATCACCATTCAATCCGAGCCGGAGATCGATGTTCAGATTCCATCCGCTCAACCCTCGAGCGAAGCCAAACCGGCGGATGTCGAGGAGTTCCAAAAAGCGATGATTTTTCAGCATGCCCTGAAGTCCGCCTTCCTGCACAGGCCGGTGCCGATGCCTTCTCCATTCCGCGAGTCGGCTTTGCTTTCAGCAAACAATTCGGGAAGGATTTCCGAGGAACTGGCCGAATTGATGGAGGGCGCCCCCTCCGAATCTGTGGCCCTTGCGGCGGCCGCCGCGAATCTTCGTCCCCAATCCGCCCCTGTGTTTGCGCGAATGGCTTTCGATTCCAACCCCGGGCAGTCCTCGGAAATCGCAGAGGCAGTGGTTGCCCGGGCTGTTCCGGAAAGTCGCTTCGAGGGTTCTGACATCGCCCAGGGCGTGGCTCGCGAATTGATCCAGGCGAACCCAAAGGAAGCCGTGCAAATCGCGATGTCGGTTTTTGTCGGGGCGGTTTCGGCCAATCCCGAATTGGCGAAGGATCTCGCGCCCGCATTGATCAAGGTGGTCGAGGAATTGGCACCTCAATCCGCCCTGGACGCCGCCAAGGCGCTGGTCGGCCTCGGCTTTTCGCTGAATCCCGCCCAAGTTCCCGAAATCACCCAGGGAGTCCTTCAGGTCTTGATTCCGCGCTTTCCTGCCCAAGCCGGCGAGATCGCGGCCTCCATCATTTCTGTGGCTGTGCTTCCCGAGGCGGCCTTGCCCAGCCGGGCGCTTGGAGAGACTCCAAACCCCGCTCCAGGGGATTTGCCGGCTTTGGCCCTCGTTGTTTTTGATTCCCTCATGACTCTCCTGCCCAATATCCAGCCCCCGAAGACGGCGGAATTCGCCGCTCAGATCATTGACGCCGTCGCCAAATCCAATCCCGACATGGCCGTTCAAATCACCTCGGATCTTGTATCCCGGGCTTTGCCCCTTCTTGGAGAGAACGCCGCGGATTTTCCTGTCCAGGTTCTCGAAAAACTTCGCGAATCCTCCCCGGTCATCGCCGAGGCCGTGGCCGGCGTTTTGATCGGTCTTTCCGGCAACGCCCCGTCGCCCCCCCTGTCAGAGGCACCTGCAAAAACCGATGGCGTTGTAGTCTCCCCCGAGAAACCCACGAAGGATCAATCATCGCCGGATGCTCCCGTTTTTCAGCCCCCTGTCGCGCAGCCTGCGGTGCAAAACCTCGCGCCTGGAACCCCGATGCCGCAGGTCGAAAGCCGGCCCACGGGCGGTGCCGATATCCAGAGCCTCCTCAAGCTCATTGCCGAAACCGTCTCGAAACTCGAGATCGGCGAAACCTCGACCACCATCGAACTTAAAAACGCCCCTGGACTCGCGGGCGATGTGAAGCTCAGCTTGAAATTGGAGAATGGTTCGCTGGAGGTGACGATCGAGGCTTCGGATGAAAACACCCGCGCCTTGCTGGAGATCAATTCCACTGCCTTGAAAGAGGCCCTCGCCAAAACCGCCTCCGCCGGAGCCATCGAAATCTCTTTCAAAGGCCATGCCGAAAACGCATCGGCGGAATCCGGCACGGATCACGAAAGCTCGCGCGACGGGGACTCCCAATCCTCCGACTCGGGGCGAGGTGAGGATTCCCAAACAAGGGTCTCCGGCAAGGGGGCACGCTCGGGAGCTCAAAAATGACAACGATTACCATCAACGAACTACCAGCCATCGACGAGGCACAATCCACTTTGGACGCCTTGACCCACGGAGCCGGGCGGAGGATTCCCGTGAGATTCGGCAACGACCTCTGGACTCTCCAATGCATCGCTTCGCAGAAGCCTTGGGCACCCGAAATCGTCCTTCCCCTCGCTGTCAGCGGCGAACCGGCCCATCTCGAGCTTTCCTTTTCACCCGGCGGGAGTCTTTTCGAGAGACACGCCGAGTTCCGCGATATCTCCTCCATGTCCGAGCCCTTCGCCATGGCGATCCGCGCCACCTTGAGCCGCGAGATTCTGGATTCCCTGCAGAACGCGCTGGATGCCCCGGTTGAAATCTCGAAACCCGCAACGAACGCGCCGCCGCTCGCCTTTTATTTCGACATCCTGAATGCCGAGGGAAGCCGCGAGGGCAGGGGAGCTATGCGAATCGGCCCCTCGGTTTTGGAGAAAATCCAATCCGTCTCGACATCTTGGGAGGGCACGCCGAACAAGGAAATCGAGGAATGGCGCCTCCCTGTCGCCATCTGTGTGGCGGCGATCGATATCCCCGCTTCCATTCTGGCCGCGATGAGGCCCGGGGATTGTCTGATGGTCGGCGACCTGGCCGCATGGCCCTTCCCGGCATTTCTCTCCACCGGCGCGGGCATCTCCCCCGCCAACGCCAAACTCCAGTCGCCCCAACCGCCGCTTTACAACCTCCAGCAGACCGCAACCATGAATAACACCGAATCCCAGCCATCAGCACTCGACGGATTGAAACTCCCCGTCCTCATCGTCGCCGGAAGAAAGGCCCTGACCCTCGCCGAAATCGCCAACCTGCGCGAAGGGGCGAACATTGAAATCGGAAACGACTCGGAAATTCCGGTTGAAATCGAGGTGAACAACCAAACGATCGCCCGCGGGCGCCTCGTCCGTGTCGGTGACAAGGTTTGCGCTGGAATCACGGAAATCGTCTCTCCGGCCAAGGCATGAGCGTCAATCTCTCGAATCCGCTGGAGATCATTCTCCTGCTCTTGGTCACCTCGACGGTGCCCTTCATTGCCGCGACGGTCACCTCGTTTGCAAAGATCGTGATCATCTTCGGCATCATCCGCAACGCGCTCGGACTTCAGCAGACCCCGCCGAATGTGGTTCTCACCTCGCTGACAATCATCATCACCTGCTACATCATGGCCCCGGTCGCCTCGGACACCTTCGAGGTTGCCGAGCAGCAAAAAATCTCCGGCATCACGCTGGAGAACGCCCCGGAGAAACTTTCCGAGATTTCGAAACCGATCACGCTGTTTCTCATCAAAAACAGCACGCCCACGCTTCGATTTTTTTTCCTCGAGAAGGCCCGCCAACTCTGGCCCAAGAAATTCTCGGACAAGGTCACGGAAAACAACTTTCTCATCGCCATGCCGGCCTTCGTCGTCTCGGAGATCACCCAAGCCTTCAAGATCGGCTTCATCATTTACCTGCCGTTCGTCGTCGTTGATCTGATTGTGTCGAATGTCCTGATGGCGCTCGGCATCGTGATGATTTCGCCCACCACGATTTCCCTGCCATTCAAGTTGATGCTCTTCGTGCTGCTGGATGGGTGGACCCGTCTCATTGACGGCCTGATGTTGACCTACAAAATCTAAAAAATGGGACAGGGCTTCTACATCGACATGATGAACCGGGCGATGATGCTCGTGCTGACTAGTTCGCTTCCCCCGATCATCGTGGCGACGGCGGTTGGCCTGCTTGTGGCTATTTTCCAGGCCCTGACGCAGGTGCAGGATCAGACGCTGCCCTTCGCCATCAAGCTCATCGCCACCATCCTGGTCATCATCTATGCCGCCAACTGGGTCTTCGCGGACCTCTTAAATTTCGCGATGTCGGCGATGCGGGATTTTCCAATCCTTTCGCAATGACTGCGGCCTTCGAGGTCTACGGGAGTGGACTTGTCGCGATGTTCCTGGCGACAGCCCGCTTCGGCACGGCGCTGCTTTTGGTGCCGTTCTTCGGAGGCCCCACCGGACTTCCCCGCCGAGCTTTTGTGATCGTTTGCACCGGGGTGGCGTTGCCCCTTCTCCTGCCACAGGCCATGGAGATCGACTGCACACCGGCCGTGCTCACCGCCCTGTGCGTGAAGGAGATCGTGGTCGGCCTTTTGCTGGCGCTGCCTGCCGCGGTGCTTTTCTGGGCGATTTCGAGTGCCGGCGAGTTGATCGACCTCCAGCGCGGCGCGACGGCGGCCAGTGTCTTCAACCCCATGTTCGGCGCGGTGACATCCCCCACGGCGAATCTCCTCATCCGCTTCAGCGCAGCGATTTTTTTTGTGAGCGGAGGGTTCATTGCCTTCCTCTCCGCGATCATCACATCCTACAGCCTCTATCCGATCAACCAGATGTTGCCGGTCTTCGAGCCGACCGCCGCGATCGCCATCACGGGCATCATGAAGTCCTACTTCGCCATGACGGTGCTCTACGCGGCGCCGTTCCTGATTGTTTTTCTCTTCATTGACACCGGACTGGGCCTGATGAACCGGTTTGTTCCCCAGTTGAATATTTTCTTTTTCTCCATGCCGGTGAAAAGCGGCGTCACCTTCTTCCTGATGATCTTCTACACGACGACCATTGTGTGGGGCATGGACAAGTCGATGTTCGACGAGGGAACCATTCTGCAGTTTCTCAGCTCCGTCCTGAAATGAGCGAACCCAGCGGCGAGAAGACAGAGCAACCAACAGACAAGAAGCTCCGCGACGCCCGCGAGCGCGGTCAGGTGGCGAAAAGTCAGGATGTCACGACGACGATCGTCACTCTTTTCGTTCTCGGCGCCACGGCGCTTCTTTTCCACGAGTCGGTCAGGAATTTCCAAGGCCTATTCAGCAAAGGCATCTCGATTTTCAACGAACCGGCGGACAGTGCCTTCTCGAGCATGACGAGTCTGGCGTTGCAGTCGTTGCTGGTCATGATCATGCCGCTTGCCCTCGCCTGCATCGTGGGCGTGCTGGCGGGAAGTTATTTGCAGGTCGGGTTTCTGATCGCCTTTGAGGCCATGAAGCCGGAACTCAACAAGCTCAACCCGGTCGAGGGGGCGAAAAAAATCTTTTCGCTCAAAAACCTGATGGAGTTTGTGAAATCGCTCCTGAAGGTCTCAGTGCTTTCGATCCTCCTTTACCTCATCATCAAGGATTCGATCGACCCATTGATGCAGTTGCCCCTTACCGACATCCAGACGGTTCCCGATGTTTTTGAGAAAATGTTCCTGTGGTTCCTCCTGCCTTTCCTCGGCGTCTATGTCCTCGTCGCCTCGGCGGATTATTTCCTCCAGCGCTTCCTGTTCATCCGCGAGATGAAAATGACGAAGGACGAGGTGAAGCGCGAATACAAGCAGCAGGAGGGTAGCCCCGAGATCAAGGGCCAGCGCAAGAGCCTACACCGCGAAATGATGAACGAGGACACGGCTGGAAAAACAAAGAAGGCCACCGTGCTCATCACCAACCCTACGCACTTCGCGGTCGGCCTCTACTATGAAGCCGGCGTGACCAAGCTTCCCGTGGTTTCGGTGAAGGGATGCGACAATCTCGCCTTCCAGATGATCGACATCGCGCAGGACAACCAGGTGCCGATCGTGCAAAACCCCCGCATCGCGCGCCACCTCTACGACAATGTGAAAATCGATGATTTCATTCCGAACGAAATGCTCGCTCCCGTGGCGGAGATTTTGAAATGGGTCCAGACTCTTCCCAAGCGCCATTGAGTCCCGAAGAGCGCCGCACGGCGGAAGCGGAGGAGCTTTACCGGCGCTTCCAGGAATTCCCAATTCTGGCCGATCCGATGGGATCGCCGTTCTTTCAGCGGATCGCCTCGGAGGGGATTTTCCTGAAAACCATCCCGCTCCTCCCGCACCGCTCGGCCTCGGCGTTTCTGGGTGTGCTTCTCCACTGGAGGAATCTCGAACTGGAGCTCCGCCAACCCGATCCCTCGGCGCTCCTGATTTGCAAAATCCAGCGCTTGCGCCCGAGTCCCTCGCTGGGCGGTTCTTTATTGGATCTCGGTTCGTTTCTGCGATTCGCCGTGCAGCAGGAGAGGGGACTCGAGGTGATCGGAGGTTGTGTCTCGAAAAGTGAATCCGTGGGCATGGGGGAATTGCCGCTGCCGAGACTGCGGGAATTTTACACGCGCCTCGTCGGAGACCTCCACGAATACCGCGACTACG
>CAWUMN010000045.1:0-9932 GCA_963923595.1 uncultured bacterium | reverse complement strand
CTGTGCGTGCGATTTCAGCACCCCCCAAACGACCAGCGCAGCGGATTTTGATACCGAGAGCGCCTTGGTCCATCGTGAGTTGCACAGCACGCTTCATGGCGCGGCGGAAAGAAATACGGCGCTCGAGTTGAGACGCAACATTCTCGGCCACGAGTTGGGCAACGAGATCAGGATTCTTGATTTCCACGATGTCAATCTTCACCTGCTTGCCGCCGGCGAGGTCGCTGACCTCCTTGGTGAGATTCTCGATTTCCTGTCCACGGCGACCAATGACGACGCCTGGCCGGGCGGTGTGGATTGTAACGCGGACGCTGTTCCAAGCACGCTCAATGACGATGCGGGCGATCGCGGCTTGCTTGAGTTTTTTCTTGAGCGCAGTGCGGATTTTGTCGTCGGCGATGAGGTAGTCGGCAAAATCCTTGCGCGATGCATACCAGCGGGAACCCCAGTCGCGCGTGACGGGGAGACGGAATCCGATTGGGTTGACTTTTTGTCCCATGATTACTCCTTGGTTTCCGCAGCGGGAGCGGCGGATTCGGTTTCAGGCGCCGGGGCGGACTCGGCGGCTGGGGCCTTCGGCTTACCGGAGGCTTTTTTGGTTGTTTTTTGTTTCTTTTTCTTGGGTTTGTCCTCGCGGCGGACGATTTCGATTTCGTCGGTAAGGACAACGCGAATGTGGCTTGTGCGCTTGCGGATCGGGCCGGCGCTGCCGCGGGCCTTGGGCTGGAATCGGTTGAGGGTTGGCCCCTCGCCCACCACAGCTTCCTTCACGACGAGGTCGGAAACATTCAGGCTGTTGTTGTTCTCGGCGTTGGCAATCGCGCTGCGGAGAGTTTTAAGAATCAAGCCGGCGGCTTTTTTCGGAGTGAAACGCAAAAGATCAAGGGCATCCGTAGCGGGAAGGCCTTGAATGGCGCGTGTGACCTCGCGGGCCTTGAAGGCCGAGATCTTGGCGAACCTGTGTATCGATTTAACCTGCATGTCTTTTGTTGTTTATTTTATGGCATCCACTTTCAAAGTGTCGCCTTTTTCCACTCGCGTTTTTTCCGAGCTGAGATTCTGAATCACGGCACCGCTGATGCGTTCCCGCACATCGATGACCTTGGCATTTCCGATGAGTTGCCCATCCCGAAGGATTTGAAATGGCATGCCGACCTTAACACCGTTGGCAGAGCCGACATTCGCCACAATCAAGGACAAGTCGTCTTTTCTATCCACCACCCTCGCGTCGAGAAGATTGGTTTCGGGGCTTGCGTTGATCTCCGTGGCTCCGAGGATTTGAGCGGTTTCCCGTAAACTTGCCTCCACCGCGACTCGGGCCTCGGTTTTGATTTGCCCCGAGGTTTTGACGAGGATCGTAATGGCCTCGCTTAATTTCACGAGTTGGTCGATAGCGGCTTGGTTTTTTTCTTTTAGAACTCGAAGTTCGCGGATCGCTTGCAAGAGTCTGGCCTCCAAGCGTGAGGGATCGTTGTCTATGTTTGACAACCCGATCGCTTCCAACCGGAGTTGGGCTTCGGAGAGTTGGCGCTTGAATATTTCCGCCTCTATGTTTGCTGAAGCTATTCCCTCTGAGAGGTTTTTGATTTGCGAACGAGCCATTAGGAGCTGCTCTTTTAGAGCAACAACATCATAGGTTTCCGGATCGGGGAGTTTGTATCCCTCTTCCGGACTGCCTGATTCAAAATCTGTCAAAGATCGGTCGTCCCGTGCCGAGGCCCCTGAGAGCGCCAACAGGAACGCGAGAGATGCCGCCGTGGCGACAGCCCTCATCGTTTATTTTGTCACTTTTGCGGTGTGAGAACCGTGTTTCTTGAAAATTCGGGTTGGCGAAAATTCGCCCAGCTTGTGTCCGACCATGTTCTCAGTCACGAAGACGGGAATGAAAGTCTTGCCGTTGTGCACATTAAAGGTGTGGCCAACAAAGTCCGGCGTGATCGTGCTGCGACGGGACCAGGTCTTGATGGGTTTCTTGGTGCCGGACTCGTTGATCCGGTCGATCTTGTCGAGGAGCTTCCACTCCACAAACGGGCCTTTTTTCAGTGAGCGTGCCATGGATTAGTTCTTCGATTTGGCCTTGCGGCGCTGGACAATAAAGGTGTCGCTGGGTTTGTGTTTCGCGCGGGTCTTGAAGCCCTTGGCGAGCTGGCCCCACGGGGACATCGGATGGTGGCGACCGCCACCGCCCTTGCTCTTGCCTTGACCGCCACCCATTGGGTGATCAACGGGGTTCATGACCATACCGCGGACATGGGGACGAACTCCGAGCCAACGGCTGCGTCCCGCCTTGCCGGCCGAGACATTCATGTGGTCGGTGTTGCCGACTTGGCCGATCGTGGCGAAGCAATTTTCATTGATGCGGCGGATTTCGCCGGAGGCGAGCTTGAGGAGTGCGTAGCCGCCCTCGCGGTTGGCGAGTGTGGCGAACGAACCGGCACTGCGAATCATTTGACCACCACGGCCGGGGACGAATTCCACATTGTGGACTTGGGTTCCCAGCGGAATGGATTTTAAAGGAAGGGCATTGCCGACATTCGGCTCGGCTTTCTCGCCGGCCATAACCTTCATTCCTGGGGTCAAACCGACAGGGGCAAGGATGTAGGCGCGCTCGCCGTCGGGAAATTGAATTAGTGCAATGCGAGAAGTGCGGTTCGGATCGTATTCGATCGCAACCACATTCGCGATGACATCGCGGCGGAGGCGCTTGAAATCAATGATGCGGTAGCGGCGCTTGTGGCCACCACCGATGTGGCGCATGGTGATGCGGCCTTGGTTGTTTCGGCCGCCAGTGCGCTTGATCGGCTCGGTGAGTTTTTTCTCCGGCTTGGTTTTTGTAATCTCCGCAAAATCCGGAAGGATCTTGAAACGAGCGGCCGGGGTGAGTGGACGGAATGTTTTGAGTGCCATGGCTGGGTTCCCTTAGACGATATCGAGCTTCTCGCCCTCCTTGAGGGTGACGATGGCTTTTTTCCAGTTGGCGCGGCGACCGAAATCGGCTCGGCGTTCGCGCTTTTTCTTGCCCGCGTAGTTTGCAGTATTCACATCGACAACCTTCTTTTTAAAGATTACTTCGATGGCGCGCTTGATCTGGAGCTTGTTTGCCGACGGGGGAACGCGGAAGACATATTTGTTGAGCTTTTCGGAAAGCAGGGTCGCCTTCTCGGTCAGCAGGACGGTTTGGATGTGGTCGTAAACTTCGCTCATTTTGCCAGCCTTTCGGAAATTTTTTCGAGAGCGCCGCGGGTGACGATGATCTTGTCGAACTTGAGGAGGTCCTCGGTGTTCACATCGGAAGCGCGGGTGAGTTGGGCCTTGGCGACATTGCGGGCCGCCTTGAAGGTGTTTTCATCGAATCCCTCGGAGACGACGAGTGTGGTTTTGGATTCCGGGGAAGTGGTTTTGAGAAGGGAGACAAATTGCTTGGTCTTCGGCTCGGCAACAGCGAAGGCATCAACGAGGAGGACATCGCCGAGGGCGATGCGGGCGCTGAGCGCCTTGCGGAAGGCGAGTTTCTTGACCGCCTTCGGAGTGTTCTTGGAATAATCGCGGGGCTTGGGGCCGTGGGCGACGCCGCCGCCAACCCAAACCGGGCTGGAGAAATATCCCGCACGGGCACGGCCGGTGCCTTTTTGACGCCAGGGTTTGCGACCGGAAAGATTCACATCGCCTTTGGTCTTCACGCAGGCGGTTCCGCTGCGGCGGGCGGCTTGAATTGCCACGACGACATCGTGCACGGCCTGGTTGCCTTTGGCCTCGTCGGTGATGAGTTCAATCTTCGCCTTCTCGGCGTCCTTGGCGGTGAGAACTGTCGCGCTCATGATTTGGAAACGGAAACGACACATGCCGTGCGAGCCGCTTGGAAAGCGGTTTCAGAGGCGATGCGTGGTTGGAAATTCATTGTGGTTTATCCGTCATTGAGCCCCTCGTGGGGGGACAAAAAAACCACGCTCGCGTGGTCTTCAAGCTATCCCCAAGGACTGACGGGAAGTGGGAAACTACAGGTCGGCGAAAATGAGGCAAGAGAAAAAACAAAAAAAACTCGACGGGCGATTCCACGGGGTTTTAACCCCCGCCATCATCCAGCGGATTCGCACACCCGGCCACCAGCCAAAACGGCTCGGCGGATTGTGGAAAAAGGCTCCACCGTTTCTCCCGGCCAAACCACCACGTCCTCCAAAAACGCCCCGGCTCCAACGACCGCCCCCTCGCCCACCGCGCTAGCTCCCAGAAGGCTAGCGGAGCGGTCGACCACTGCATCAAGAGCCACTGCACGCCGCCAATCTTCGGGTAGATAAGAGAAGCGAAGCCTGCCACCCGCCAGAATGCGGTGAACCTCGAGATAGGCGTTGATATTTCCGATGTCGAACCACTCACCGTCATCCACCACGACTCCGCCGACCCGCGCGCCGCGCCTCATCAACTCAACGAGGACAGGAATAATCGAAACGATTTGGCCGTCGCCGATGTGCTGGTGGATTTCTGGCGAGACGATGCTCACGCCGGTGAAAAGAAACGACGGCTCCGGCCGACCTCCGATCAAGCCGCGCATGTCGGTGACGAGCCCTGAAGCCGCGTCAAACTGGATGCGGCGCTCGGCTCCAGTGGACCGCAGAGCGAGCGTGGCGATATGGCCAGAGCCGCTGTGCGCCTGAAGGAGCGGGCCGAGCGGGAAGTCCGCGAGCACATCGCCATTATATACAAGGAACGGTTCGTCACCGAGCAGGTCGGCCGCGTTTTTGATTCCACCGCCAGTCTCGAGGAGGACGGGTTCGTGACGAAAAAAAACTTCGCAGCCGCGATAGTCGCACCGCCCACCGGACTCCCCGAGCAAGCACCTGTAGGCCTCGGGCCGGTGGTGGGTGTTGACGACAAATTTTTCGACGCCGGCGGCGATGAGGTGGTCGAACGCGAAAGTGATGAGCGGCTTGTTGAAGACGGGCACGAGTGGCTTCGGGCGCGAATCGGTCAGCGGCCTCAAACGCGTTCCCAATCCGGCTCCGAGAACGAATGCCGTGGCGACCGCCCCCGCCGCGCGCGCGGATTTTTTATCAGGCATCGTCGCGCAAAAGGTAGCGCATGGGATGGAGGGTGCTGTCCACAAACCCGTGCCGCCGGTAGAAGCCCGCACTCTTCTCGCCGGGATCGGTCAGCAGCGTGATCCTCAGGAATTTCTTCTCCCGCGCGTAGGCGATCGCGTGGTTCAGAAGCTTAACGCCGAGCCCGTGTCCGCGATGGTCGCGATGCACCACCAAATCCTCGAGCACCAAGACAAATCCCCCCTCGGCGGTGCTGATCGTGATCAGAAGATTGATCATCCCGACGATCATGCGGTCGTTGCGCATCACAAAAATCCGGCCGCGCGAGGGTTGCTCGAGAATCAAACGCAGGCCGTGTATTTGCTTGTCGCGATCAGGGGTGAAGTCGGCCTCCTGCGTGAACAAATCATAAAGCAGGTCGGCAAGCTCGGAGAGGTCGTCCAGTGTCGCGGGCTCAATCCTCAAATCAGGCATGGCCCTCCTATCCCACATCCCGCGCCCGGAGGCAATGCGCCGCCGCCGTTTTTTTCAACGCCCGAACTTCCGCTCGAGTTCCGCGAACGACCACTGGATCATTGTCGGCCGCCCCTGCGGGCAGGCGTAGGGCAGTTCGCAGCCGAGCAATTCGCCGACCAACCGACGCGCGCGCGACTCCTCGAACGCGAAGGAATCGAGTGCCGCGAATCGCGAGACCGAGCGGATCAACGCATCGAGCACCGGTTGGCCGCCGCCGAGCAGGCCGGTCGCCTTCAGCGTTTCGCAAACATCGAGAAGCGCCTCGCGCGGATCGCGGTCGCCGAGGCAAGAAGGCAACGCCTCGATTTTGAAAGACCCGCCACCGAAGGGTTCCAATAAAAATCCCGCCCGCGAGATCGCGTCCATATTCTCGGAAATCCACACCGCGTCTTTCGGCGTCATTTCCACCACGATGGGCAGGAGGAGCCTTTGGGAAAGCGACCCGCCTCCTGCGGCCTCTCGCCGCATCGTTTCGAAAATGATCCTCTCAGACGCTGCCCGCGCATCAAGGAGAACCAAACCATCCGCGCCCTCCATCAAAACCCACCGTTCGCCAAGTCCTCCCAGAATCCGAAACTCCGTCCCAGATTTCGCCGACTCCGGCGCTCGCACGGCTGGCAAATCGAGCTGCGGCGTTTCCTTGAACGGCTTCGCTGCGGGAGCTGTCAGCGGCGCGGCGGCCTCCACCGGCTTTGAGATGGGTGCGGCAGGCGGCGGCGAGGGCTTGCAGAGTTTCTCGAGCGTTCGGCACGCGGCGAGATACACGGCCTGCCGGAGCTGGTCTGGCCGATGCAAACGCACCTCGCGCTTTGCGGGATGCACATTGCAATCGAACGCCAACGGGTCCATCGAAATCCTCAACACCGCGAGCGGATGGCGCCCTTTCGGCAATGCCTCGGCATACGCCTCGCGCAGGGATTGGAAAACCGCCGGGCATTGGACGACGCGGTGATTCAACACCACAAATTGCAAATCGCGGTCCGGCCTCCCCTCCCCCGGCTTGGAGACAAAGCCCTCGATGCGAATTCCATTTTCCTCGGTCTGTTCGACCGGCAGCAACCGCGCCATGAAATCCCCGCCAAACAAATCCCTCAACCGCACACCCAAATCCTCGGTTGGTGCCGCCTGCCACAGCCGGCGCCCCTCGCGCGCCAGTGTCATTCCCACGCCGGGATGCGCGACGGCCAGTGATTGCATCTGGTGGACGATATGGGCCGACTCGGTCTCCTCGCCGCGCAGGAATTTTTTTCGCGCCGGAAGATTGTAGAACAACGACTCCACCTCGATCGTCGTTCCCGGCGCGCCGCCGCTCTCGGAGACGGATTCGATTTTCCCGCCTGCGACCCGGATTTCGGTCCCGGCTTCGGCCTCGTGAGGGCGCGTGGCCAGTCGGAAACGCGAAACGCTCGCGATGCTGGGCAACGCCTCGCCGCGAAATCCCATCGTCGCCACCGAGGCCAAATCCACCGCCGTCCGGATTTTGCTCGTGGCATGCCGCTCGAGGCTCAGCAAGGCATCCTCGCGGTCCATCCCGCACCCGTCGTCACTCACGCGCAGCAAGCGCGAACCGCCGCCCACAAACTCCACCGAAACGCGGCGCGCGCCGGCGTCGATGCTGTTTTCCACAAGTTCCTTGACCACCGAGGCCGGGCGCTCGACCACCTCGCCAGCCGCCACTTGGCTGGCAACATCATCGGTGAGCAGTCGAATCCTTCCCATGCGTTTGACTTTGCATGGATTCGTTTTTAAGAAAAGGCCGTGATCACGATGACCGACCAAGCCGCGCGCGCTTTGCTCGATTTGATCGCCGAGAAAAAATCCGGCGACGGCTTGCGGCTGGGAGTCGAAAAGGGGGGCTGCGCGGGACTTCAATATGTGATGGAGACCGGCTCCTGGCGAGAGGGCGACACCACCGTCGAGCACGGCGGGGCAAAAGTTTTCATCGATGCCGCCAGCACGGACCATTTGTCCGGCAGCGTGCTGGATTACGAGGACGGCCTCTCCGGCGCGGGCTTCCGCATCCGCAACCCCCATGCCTCCCGCTCGTGCGGCTGCGGCACTTCGTTCGAGCCCGCCGGCACCTGACCGCCATGCCACACGATCAGGAAACCAAAAACAGCCGCGCATGGTTCAAGGATCCCGACGAGGATGCCCCCAAAAACCGCAGCCGTCAGGATGGCGGGCTTTTCGGTTGGACGGTCTTGATCCTGCTCCTCATCGGCGTGGCGATTTTTTGCTGGATCGGGAGTTACTACATCTTTGGACATCCCAACAAACCGCTCAGCTACGAGATTTTGAGCAAGCTCAAGAAAATCGAACCGCCGAAGCGCTTTGAACTCACCGCCGCCCCGCGCGGGGAATTCCTCCGCGCCCCGCAGATCATGGAGCGCTACTCGGCGATGCGCCCGCGCCAACTCGAGCGAACGAACGAAAACCTCCTCCGCAACTACCTCCGCAATTTCAAACCCTGCGACGGTCTCGTGCCCTATGTCCTTGGCACATTCAATATCCTCGACTCCTTTGAACTCACCGGCGACGACTTCTTTCCGTCCGGCGTAGTCGCCCTTGCCCAGTCGAAGGAAAATCCAAATCTCCTGCTCGAACAGGTTTTTTGCGCCGACAAGCGCATGGTTCCCACTCTCCACCGAACGCTTCTTACGGGTCTCGACATCGACCTGAAGCGCGAAAACGAACTCGCCGCCATCATCAATGTCGAGCGCCTCGGCGACGGCCGCATCAAGCTCACAACCGTCTCGATCCTCTACCCGAGCTACGAGGCCGCCAGTGCGGATGGCACCTTCACCCTCGACCCGCCGGAAAAACTCAATGTCCGCGCTGGCCTGCCCGTCGTTGACACCCAGCGCCAGCGCGAGGCTGATTCGAAATATGAGCACTTCCGCCGCAAAGCCCGTCTCGCCGGCAAGGAGGAAAAGCCAAACACCCAGCTCGCTGACGCAAAATCCCGTCTCATGCGTGTCGAGAAACCCCTTGCGCTTGAGGAAAGCCAGCCCACGCCAACCGCGACTCCCATACCCTCCCCGACTCCCACTCCCCGCGTGGCGGCGGCCCTGCCAGTGGAAAAGCCTCTCGAGGTTCGCGCCGCTTTGCCTGTCGCCGAAGCCACTCCGCCGGTTCCCGTCTCGCCCGTCACCGCGCTTCCAGCGACGCCCGTCAATCCTCTCCCTGCAGCGTCTCCCAAGCCGGCGGCAACTCCCGCCAAGGTCGCCCTGCCAAAACCCACCCCGTCTCCATCACCATCCCCGAAAGCCATTGTCGCCGGCAACTCGAGGAATTGGCAAACCTACGAAGCCGGGCGCATGCCGCGCGGCAAACTCCTCGGCGTCGCGGATATTTCCTCCATGGCCAAGCGTGGCACCGGCGGGGAGCGTATTTATTTGCAGGGCAACTTCGAGGTCACCGCTGCTGGCTCCGACCGCGCCGTGCTCCGCTCGCCGCGCCGCGCCGGAAATGTCCGCGTGATCGTTCAATACCCCGAAGGCATGGCCCCGCCTGCCGACGGCACGAGTGTGGCTCGCGACGACCGGCGTCCTTTCCAAGTTCTCGATGTGCGCGAGAGCAACGGCGGACAAATCAATGTGTATGTCCGTGAGGTCACCCGGCCTTAGAGACCGCCTCGCCGCTGAAATCGGCCTCCACGGGCCCATGCGCTTCTCGCGCTTCATGGAGCTGGCGCTCTACGATCCCGCCGAAGGCTACTACGCCAGCGGCAAGGCATGTGTCGGGCGCGATGGGGATTTTTTCACGAACATCAGCCTCGGCCCGGTCTTCGGCGAAATCCTCGCCGCCCAATTCCTCGAACTCTGGGAAACACTCGGCCGTCCCGGCGAGTTCACGCTCGTCGAGCAAGGCGCGAACGATGGCCGACTCGCCGAGGATGTTCTCCATGCCCTGGCCTCAACCCCGCTCGCCGAGGCCCGTTTCATAATCATCGAGCCCTTCGCCCCGCTTCGCGAAAAACAACAAAACCGCCTCGAGGGTCGCCGCGTCGAGTGGGTCGAAGCGCCCGAGGCTTTGCCGAATTTCACCGGCGTCCATTTTTCCAACGAACTCTTCGACGCCCTGCCGTTCGACATCGTCAAGTCCCGCGCAGACCGCTGGGAACTCCAGCGCGTCCAAATCCTCGACGGCACATTCCGCCTCGAGCCCGCCGAGGTTTTGGATCTCGATTGGCCCGCGCCCTCCGAGGATTTCGTTTCGGAGCTGCGCGCAGGCCAACGCGAACTTCTCGAGGCCATTTCCTCGCGCCTCCAGCGAGGTTTTCTTCTCGCGATCGACTACGGCATGACGCGCGAGGAACTCCTCGCCCCGCACCGCGCCAACGGCACGCTCGCCTGCTACGCTGCGCACCGGCGCGACGAC
>CAWUMN010000044.1:0-9955 GCA_963923595.1 uncultured bacterium | reverse complement strand
ATGTCGCCGTCTTCAGCGGGGACAGCAAAGTTTCGGTCGGTGGCACTTTCTTCGGGGCGAAAAACGATCCTCGCATCGTGCGAGTGAACAGCAACCCCGTGGAGGTCACCCCCTCCGGCGTGGTCCTCATGCTCGAAAACCGCGACCGCCCCGGCATCGTGGGCTACATCGGAACCTTCCTCGGCCAGGCGAACATCAACATCGCCAGCATGAGCCTCTCCCGCACCGAACAAGGCGGACGCGCACTCACCCTGCTGAACCTCGACAGCCTCCCCGGCGACGAGGTGATGAAAAAACTCGCCTCCGATCCGGATATTTTCGGCGCGAGGGTCATCGCGCTGTAATCGCCGGCAACTCTGTTGCCATGGAACAAACAGAGGCCATCCTGATCCGCCGCCAGCCGTGGAGCGACACGAGCCTCATCGTAACCTGGTTCACGCTCGCCCACGGCAAGATCGCCACGATGGCCAAAGGCGCCCGCCGCGCCAACAGCCCGTTCGCCGGCCATCTTGACCTCTTCCATCGCGTGGAGATCGGCTACCAGCCTGGCCGCAAAACCCCTCTGGCCACTCTGCGCGAGGTGAAAATGCTCGCCCCCTTCGGATCGAAATCCGCCGCGAATGTTTTCCTCGGCGGCTACTTCGCGGAATTGCTCGACCTCGCCACACAGCCCGCTCACCCGCACCCTGAGGTTTTCGACCTTCTCTCCCGCGCCATCGCCCATCTCAGCGCCAAGCCCGCCTCGCTCCGGGCGCTGGATTTTTTTGAATGCGAACTCGTCCGTCTGCTCGGCATCGAGGACGCCGAAACCCACCCGCTTGCCGCCATCGAGACCTACTGCGGAAAAATCCCCTCGACCCGCCGCACCGCCATCCAAATGCTCCCCGCATGACCGGATCCCCCCTCGCTTTCCTGCTCCTCGCCGCTCTCCTCTTCAGCGGTTGTGCCGCCTCCTATGACGGCTACAAATACAAGCCCTACACTCTGCGTGGGGTGCGATACCACCCGCTGGAACCCCGCCAAGCCGTCGGCCATGTCGAAACCGGCGTCGCCTCACACTACAGTGAACATTTCCTGATCTTTCCCGGCAAAACAGCCATCGGCGAGAAGCTCTGGCCATGGACCCGCGCCGCCGCTCACAAAACCCTTCCGCTCCCTTGCCTCATACGAGTTACGAATCTCCAGAATGGAAAATCCACCAAAGTCCGCGTGAATGACCGTGGGCCCTTCATTCGCGGCCGTATGCTCGATGTTACCAAACCCGTCGCCGACCAACTCGGCTTCACGGACCAAGGTCTCACTCAAGTCCGCATCGAAGTCCTCAGCGTCGGCGATGGCCGACATAGGCTGCGGAGGTAAAAGCAATCGTCGGCAGGTTTTTGCCAAAATCCGGGCTTGATCGATGGCCTGGGTTTCCATCAATTCCAAGCGTATGAAACTCGCCCTCCTGCTGTGCCCTGTTCTTGCTCTGTTCGGCTGCGTGAATCATTTTCCCGCTTCTGGAGTGGAGGATTTTGCAGTGGTGGAGCCGTTTTTGACTCCAGCAACCCCTGTCTCCAGGCCCATGGCTCAGCAGGAGCCAGCGGTTCAGCCGAAAAAAACACTCATCCAACTCGAGGCTGAAGAACTTCGCATTCGCCGGGATACCTCGCTCTCCCTGCCGATAAGATTGCAAAAACTCCGAGATATCTGGAAACAACAACTTGGAGTTATGGGGAGATAGGGCCTTGCTGGCTTGGATGTCCCCCAATTTGCATTCTGGGTGTGAGCCTCAGCGGCCGATCTCGCGGAGTTTTTTTCCTGACATCAGGTTTCGCTCGATGTGCTCAAGCGAAACGCCTTTGGTTTCGGGAACGAGCAAAATAAAAAACACGATGAAGAGGACATTCATCCCGCCGTAGAGCAGGAAGGTATTACCCGGTCCGATGCCTTGGACGAGTGTCAGGAAGGTCATTCCCACGATCGCATTGACGATCCAGTTCGTCCCCGTGCTGCAGGTGATGCCGAAGTCGCGTCCGGCGAGGGGGAAGATTTCCGAACAAATGACCCAGATGATCGGGCCGGCGCTCATGGCGAAGCCGATGATGAAAAGCAGCAACGCGCCCGCCGCCCAGTAGCCGAGACCCGGGTTGTGCTCGATGCCGGAGTGGAAAATCGTTCCCACCGCAATAAGAGAGAGGCCCATCACCACGAAGCCGGCATACATGATCGGCTTGCGGCCGAGGCGGTCCACAAAGGCGATGGCGATGAAAGTCGCGAGCACATTCGTGAGCCCGACGACGACGGTTCCCCACATTTGCTCGGTGGTCGATTCGAAGCCGGCCATGCCGAAAATGCGCGGGGCGTAATACATGATCACATTGATGCCGGTAAGTTGCTGGACGATTTGCAACCCCACGCCGAGGAAGACGGCTTTGCGGAAATGGGCGTTCTCGAGGAACAGGCTCCAGCCCTTTTGGGGAATCTTGGTGCTCTCCTCGATTTCACGAATCTCTGCGGCGATCTCGGCATCATCGAGGTGCAGTTTTTTAAAAACGGCGGAGGCCTTTTCCTTCATGCCGTTCAGCACCAGCCAGCGCGGGCTTTCCGGCAGGAAGAGGACTCCAAAAAACATCACGAGCGCGGGGATCGCGATCATGCCAAGCATCAGGCGCCAGGCTTCGTTGCTCGAGGCCATGGTGAGGACGAAGGATTCAAGATACATGGCATCGAGATCACCCGCGCCCGGGTTGGGCTTGGCGAGGGGAATCTGACCGTCGGCGAGGCTGGCGAAAAAGGTGTCGCTCAGAAACGCCATCAGGATGCCGATCGTGATCATGAGTTGATACATCGAGATCATGCCCCCGCGCACGGACTGCGGGGCGATTTCGGCCAAATAAAGCGGGGCGGTGAAAGAGGCAATGCCCACGGCCAAACCGAGCACCAACCTGGCGACAATGAGGATGTGGGCATTCGGAGCGGCGGCGCAAAAAAACGCACCCACAGCGAAGAGAAGTCCGCTCGCCAGAAGCGTTCCGCGTCGGCCGAGCTTTTGGCAAAGAATCCCGCTGCCGAGCGCGCCGACCACTGCGCCCCAGAGCAGCGCGCTAACGATCCACTCGATCATTTGGTCAGTCACGCCCAGATCGCGCTGGATGTAGATTTGAGCGCCGGAGATCACGCCGACATCGAGGCCGAACAAAAGACCTGCGAGTGCGGCAGTGAATCCTATGAAATAGACAATGGGGCTAACTTTTTTGCTGGAAGGGGAGGTGGACATGGTGAGGAGAGTTGTGGAATTATTTAATTCAAGCTTCCCGGCTCTATGCAACTCCAGGATTGGTTTTCCAGATTTTTTCCACAACAGGGGGCTTGACCCACAGAACTTCTGTGGTATCCAAACCCTCCGCGCTAATCCAATCGCGCCGTTGGTCCTGTGGTTTCCACCGATGTGGGCAACCGTCAGCGCACAGGGTAACCCGGCGAAATCCTAAATATCACATGCCTGTTCGTCTCGGTCGGTTTGAAATGCCGAAAACGCTCGTCAAAGACGAGTCCACTGCCACAGAAACCTATGCCCGCTTTGTCGCCGAGCCCTTTGAGGCCGGTTACGGCCACACGATCGGAAACTCCCTCCGCCGCGTGCTTCTCAGCTCTCTCGAGGGCGCTGCGATCACCTCGGTGAAAATCGAGGGCGCGCTCCATGAGTTCAGCACCCTGCCCGGAGTCGTGGAAGATGTCGTCGACATCATTCTCAATCTCAAAAAAATCAAATTCAAGGCGCACGACCACGATGTCCGCACGCTCAAGCTCTCCGTGAACAAAGAGGGCGTCGTGACCGCTGGCGACATCACCAAAAGCTCGCAGTGCGAGGTTTTGAATCCCGAGCAGATCATTTGCACGCTCGATAAGAAGCAAAAATTCGAAGCCGAGTTCGATGTCCGCGTCGGCCGTGGTTTCGCGACCGGCGACGAGAACAAGCGCGCCGACCAACCGATCGGCGTCATTGCCATCGACTCGATCTTCTCGCCCGTGACCCGCGTGAAGTATGCGGTGCAAAACACACGCGTCGGCCAACGCACCGACTACGACAAGATCATTCTCGAAGTCTGGACCGACGGCCGCATCACTCCCGATGACGCCCTCCTCCAAGCCTCCGCGATCCTACGCCACCACCTCGATGTGTTTGTCGGATTCGAGGAAAATGTCGTCGAGTTCGACGAGACCCCACAAGAGGTGAGCCAGGAAAACAACCGCATGAAGAAGCTTCTCGGTATGAGCGTCAACGAGATCGAACTCTCTGTTCGTGCGGCCAACTGCCTCAACAACGCCAACATCACCACCGTCGGCCAGCTCGCCATGAAGAGCGAGGCCGAGATGCTCAAATACCGCAACTTCGGCAAGAAGTCGCTCAACGAAATCAAGGAAAAGCTCCAGCAACTCGGCCTGGGTCTCGGTCAGAAATTCGACAACGGCCTTGTCGAGATCACTGAAGAATCCGCCAGCTAAAACGCCATGCGCCACCAGAAAAAAACCGTCAAACTCGGCCGCTCGACCGCCCATCGCGACTCGCTTCTCGCGAACCAGGTCTGCAGCCTGATCGAACACAAACGCATCAAGACCACCCTCGCCAAGGCCAAGGCCGTCCGGCCCCTTGCCGAGAAAATGGTCACCCTCGGCAAGCGGGGAGATCTTCACGCCCGCCGCATAGCCGCTGGCTACCTCGGCCAGAAGGACGCGGTGAAAAAACTCTTCGCCGAGATCGCGCCACGCGCCGCCGAGCGCAAGGGTGGCTACACCCGCATCATCAAGCTCGGTCAGCGCCTCAGCGATTCCGCTCCGATGGCCTACATCGAGTGGGTGGATTCGGATGCCGTTGCGGCAACTCCCGAGCCGGCCGCTGAAAAATCGGCTTCCAAAAAAGCCGAGTAACAGGATAAACCAAAATCATTCCAACCCCGGGCGATGAATTTCTCCCGAGAGTCCCCTCGCGGACCGGGCGGAACCCATAGCGGTTCCGCCCGTTTCACTTTAAGAATATGAGCGAACTTTCCGAAGCCTACGCGAGCCATGTCGTTCCCACCTACGGCCGATTCGATCTCGACATCGAGAGCGGAGCGGGATGCCGCGTGCGCGATTTTCAGGGACGCGAGTATTTGGATTTCGGTGCGGGCATCGCTGTGTGTTCGCTGGGTCACTCCCACCCAGAGGTCACGGCGGCGGTGGCGGAGCAGGCCTCCCGGCTCGTTCACTGCTCGAACCTCTACCGCACCGCGCCTCAAGCACTCCTCGCGCAGCGCCTCGTGGAAATCACCGGACCCGGGAAGGCGTTTTTCTGCAACAGCGGGGCCGAGGCGAACGAAGGCCTGATCAAGCTGGCACGCCGTTTTGGAAGCGCCACGGGCCGCCATCGCATCCTCACTTTCACGAATTCCTTCCACGGCCGCACCCTGGCCTGCATCGCCGCGACCGGGCAGGACAAGGTGAAGAAAGATTTCGGCCCGTTGCCCGAGGGCTTCGCCCATTTGCCATTCAACGACCTCGCCGCCGTGCGCGCCGCAGTGGATGAAAAGACGATCGCCATCCTCGTGGAGCCGATCCAAGGCGAGGGCGGCATTCATCCCGCGACACCGGAATTTTTGCGCGGGCTGCGCGAACTCTGCAACGAGCGCGGCATGCTGCTGCTTTTCGACGAGGTCCAATGCGGTCTGGGCCGCACCGGTGACTGGTGCGGCTGGCGGAGCATTTGTTCGGGGGTGGAGCCGGACGGCGTTTCCTGGGCGAAGGGCATCGCGAATGGATTCCCCCTCGGGTCGTTTTGGGTTTCATCAAAGAAAATCGATGAGCGCGGGCCGCTCTGCGACCTGCTCGGGCCCGGAAGCCACGGCACGACCTACGGGGGCAATCCCGTCTGTTGCGCCGCCTCGCTCAAAGTTCTCGAGATCATCGAACGCGACGGCCTTTTGGCCAAATCCTCGGAACTGGGCAACGCCCTCGCCGCCGCTCTGAAATCCCTCGTTTCGCCGTTGATTTCCGATGTTCGGCACACCGGCTTGATGGTCGGCGTCGAGTTGTCGCCGGACTTTCCCAAAACGGAGCGCACACCCGCGCTGGAAGTTGTGAACCGCGCGATGGCGGCCGGACTTTTAGTCATTCCGTCGGGCGAGCGTGTCATTCGATTCCTGCCGCCCCTCAATGTCGATAACCGTGAGATCGACGAGGCGGTTCAAAAATTCGCCTCCGTTTTGAAGGGCGTCTCCGCCGCTTCCTAAAAATTCTGTGCCAACCGAACCATGAAAAACCTCCTTTCGATCGAATCCCTTTCCCGTGACGAGATTCTCGCCGTCCTCGCCGACACCGCCGCGATGAAGTCCTCCCGTGGCCACCATGCCTCCCATCCGCTCCGCCATCAGTGCTGGGCTTTGATTTTTTCGAAATCCTCCACCCGCACCCGCGTTTCCTTCGAGGTCGGAATCCGTGAACTCGGCGGTGACCCGATGTTTCTCGCCGCCGCCGACATCCAGCTTGGGCGCGGCGAACCTATCAAGGACACCGCCCGCGTCATGGGCCGCATGCTCCACGGCGCCGTGATCCGCACCTTCGCGCAAAAGGATGTCGAGGATTTCGCCGATTTCAGCGGCATTCCCACCATCAACGCGCTCACCGACGAGGAGCATCCCTGCCAAATCCTCGCCGATCTTTTCACGATCCGCGAATCGCGCGGCTCGCTTGATGGCTTACGGGTCGCGTTCATCGGCGATGGCGACTGCAATGTTTCCCGCTCATGGATCTGGGCCGCCGCGCGACTGGGTTTCGAACTCGTCATTGCCGCTCCAAAAAAATACCAACCCGGCCCCGAGCTCCTCGCCCGCGCGGGAGGCTCGATCCATGTCACCGACGACATCCGCGAAGCTGCCAAAGGTTCGCATGTTCTCTACACCGATGTGTGGGTGAGCATGGGCAAGGAGGAGGAGGCCGCCTATCGCTTGGCCCAGTTGGCCGGCTATCAGATCAACGCTCAACTTGGCGCGCTCGCCCCTGGCGCGCTCGTCATGCACTGCCTACCAGCCTACCGCGGCAAGGAAATTGATGACGCCACTTTTGAGTCCCACGCTGACACGATTTTCCGTCAGGCCGAAAATCGCCTCCACACCCAGAAAGCCATCATGGCAAGGTTGCTCGAAAGCCGCCGCGCGATGTGAAAAATTGACACCCGCGCGGGGATTTGAGAATGCTCTGCGCAATTCAGCCACCCGAACTCCCTTATGTCCGAGCCTAAAAAAGAAACAGTGCGCATCGTTCTTGGTTCCAAAGACGACGCGCCGCCAGCTCCGGTTCCTCCCCAAACCACTGTTTCGGCTCCCGCTCCACCGAAAAGCTCTCCGATTCCCCCCCCGCCGGCCGGCTTGAAACCTGCCGCACCCCTTCCCAAGCCGCCTTCGTTGGTCCCTGCCGCCCCGCTCCCGAAGCCGCCCTCGATGCCTTCCATCCCGATTCCTCCCACAATTCCTGGTTCAGTTGGAGGAATCCCCAAACCTCCCTCCGTTCCCGGGGTCATGCCATCCATCCCGAAGCCGCCCTCCGCTCCAGGCGTTGCCTCGATTCCCAAACCCCCAAGCGTTCCGCCGATGGCTCCCGCCGCTCCCAGTTTGGCCAAACCCGCGGCCACCGTTGCGTCGCTTCCGAAGCCTCCGGCAGGAATCGCTCCGCTGCCCGCCGCCGGCAAAACCTCGGCCGCCGAGGATTCCAAAACCCAAACCGCCAAAATTTCTCTTCCATCCCCAGCGAAGCCGGTGCCGCAGGCGACTGTGAATCTGAAATCCGCGCCGGGCCCCTCCGCCGCCGCGCCAGCCAAGCCGGGCGCTCCGGTTTCCGTTTCCGCATCTCTTCCCAAGCCCGGTATTTCAACCGTAAAACCCGGCGTCTCGGCCGTGAAGCCGGCCATCTCGGCTGTGAAGGCGGATGGAAAACCCGACGAAGCCACCACGCCCGTTCAAACCGTTTCTGTCGCCGCCGCTGTTTCAGATTCGGAGGGTGGAGGGGCTCCAGAGTCTCCTGTTTTTGCCATCGCCGCCGCTGCGGCCGCCCTCATCGCCCTCGGGGTCCAGCTTTGGACCATGCTCGGATAAATTTATGTCACATCCCAATGTTGCCGAATTGAACGACTCGTCGTTCGCTAACTTCATCGAAAACGCCACTGGTCCCGTTCTTGTGGACTTCTGGGCCCCATGGTGCGCTCCTTGCCGCATGCTGGGCCCGGTTGTGGAAGAGGTGGCCGCCGAGAATGTCGGGAAATACCATGTCGCAAAGGTCAATGTGGACGACGCTCCTGGCGTTTCCGCCCAATTCGGCATCCGTAGCATTCCGACGCTGATGTATTTCAATGGCGGCGCCAAAAAGGATCAATCGATCGGCGTTTGCTCGAAAGCCGAAATCCTATCCAAGCTCGCCTCGGTTTAACCGACGCCCTGATTCATCCGGCGAACAAAAGCCACCGCCGATCGCGCTGCCAGGGTGGCGGTGGAAAAACACGCTTGGAGCAAAAATCCCCCGGTTGGCGCCTCCCAATCGATCATTTCGCCGGCCAAGAAAAGCCCCGGGATTTTTTTGGTCATCAGGCTATCGTCAACCTCTTCCCATTGAACGCCGCCTGAGCTCGAGATCGCGTCGTCAATCGGTCTTGGCCCCTTAAGGGAAATCACGCGATTTTTTGCCTCTCGAGCCAGGGATATGGCGTCTGTCCACTCGCGATCCGCAAGAAGTGCATGGCCTGCATCGCCAAGTTTCCAACGCTGCCGCGCCTCCGCAGCGAAATTCCGGCGGACGGATTCCATCTTTGCGACAAGTTGTTCCACAGTGTGCGCTGGCTTGAGGTCGATCGAAATTGCCGGCCGGGACATCGCCCTCAGGGCGGGGCCAACGGCGTAAATCGGACCCCCCTCCAAACCATATCGTGTAAAAATAAGTTCACCAAAAACGGACTTCTCGCCGACGGTGACACGGATGTTTTTCAACGGCTTCCCTTCGGCAAAAGCGAGGATTTGGTCCGGCCAATCGTGCTCCCAACCGCAATTCGCCGGGGCGAGGGGAGTGGACGCGATACCGAGTTTCTCGAAGAGCGTGACCCATCGCCCGTCTGATCCCGTTTCCGGCCATGAGCCTCCTCCAAGAGCCAAAATCACGGCATCGGCTTCGGCGCGCGCGCCGTTTTCAAAAACCAGATCGAATGTCCGGCCGGGAGTGAAATCCACTAGACGGTGGTTTGTATGAAACCCCACGCCTTCCCTGCGAAGACGAGACACCCAGGCGCGGAGGAGGCCGGCGGCCTTCAGGTCTTTTAAGTAAACCCGCCCGCTTTTGGTTGTAAAAGTTTCGAAACCCAGTTCCAAAGCCCATTCTCGAAGGTCGTCCGGGCTAAAGCCCCCCAAAATTCCTCGCCAGAATTCGGAAGATTTACCGGAATACCTTCGCGCCAAAATCTCCCCGGATTCGGAATTTGTGAGATTCAGCCCCCCCTTCCCGGCAACGAGAAATTTTCTCCCAACCGACCGCTTGGCATCAAATAGAACAACCCTCAACCCTGCCGCCGCGCAAACCTCCGCCGCACGCAAACCGGCAGGCCCGCCACCGACAATCGCAATGCAAGGTGGTATTGCATTCCCACTGCCCAACTTTTGGCGGACAGCGTGAATTAAAAAATTTTCGTCTCCACTCATGCCAGCCGATCAATTGAGACAGGAAGTTCGGAGACCGGAGAGCAATAACTCGAGATTTGTAACAAAGGCAGGCCTCTGGCGTTTGGCGCTAACCACGAATTCCAGAAGATGACCGGGAGTGGAAAGGGGATGGAAGTGGCTCCTTGTCTGAGGCCTCTTTGCTCCGTGGTCAATCCCAAGGGTTGAGCCCCGCTCCGCGCATGGGTTCAGATTTTTTCAAATTGCGAGATGCGGTGGAAGAGGTCGTAGCGCGATTCGAT